>DATNPP010000458.1:0-4744 GCA_036703175.1 Oscillatoriaceae cyanobacterium | reverse complement strand
GATCCAGCTGGTGACGGATCCGATTTTGCGCCCCTTCCAGCGGCTGTTGCCGCCGACGGGGGGGCTGGACTTCTCGCCGATCATCGCGATTCTTGCGATCCAGTTGCTGGTGCCGATCTTGGTGCAACTGCTCAACATGGTGGGCGTTCAAATCCTGCATTTGCCCTGAGCACGGCGCGCCACTTTCCCAGTCCGCTTTGAAAGGGCCCCGGCGATGCCGGGGCCTGATTCATTTTGCCGCTTCCGCCGCCGCCGCCTTCTTCGCGGCGGCCATCTCGGCCTCCTCGCGCTCCTTGGCCTCCTTGGCCTTGAGCGCTTCGGGGCTGAGCATGTTCTCGCGCCAGATTTGCACCTGGTTGCGGCCGCTGGCCTTGCAGGCGTAGAGGGCGTGATCCGCGCGCTTGAGGATCGTGTGCACGTCGGAATCGCCTTCCATCCAGGTCGAGATGCCCAACGAGCACGTCAGCTGACGCACCGGCTCGCCGTCGGCCTTGGTCAGCTTCACCTGCATGACCGCCTGGCGAATGCGCTCGGCCACGATCGACGCGCCCGTCGCGTCCGTGTCCGGGCAGAGCACCACGAACTCCTCGCCGCCCAATCGAACGGGAATGTCCGTCAGACGCACCGAGTCCGGCAGCACCTTGCCCATCGCGATCAGCACCTGATCGCCGATTTCGTGGCCGTAGGTGTCGTTGAACTTCTTGAAGTGGTCGACGTCCGCGAAGATGATGCTGAAGTTGCGGCGATGGCGGCGCGCCATCTCGACCTCGCGGGCGCCCTGCTCCTCGAAGAAGCGGCGATTGTGCAAGCCCGTGAGCTGATCGTGCGTGGCGGCGTAATCGGCCTTGCGATAGGCGTCGAGCGCCTCTTCGAGCTCGGCCGCGCGGGCGTTCAGGCTCGAATACAACGTGGCGTTTTCGATCGCGCCCGAAGAGTGACCGGCGATGGCCTTGAGCAGGTCGAGGTCCTTCTCCGTGAAGGTGTTGACTACGGCCTGCGAGTCCACGTACAGGACGCCGAGGCTCTTGCCCTTGGCTTGCAGCGGCACGCACATCAGCGTCCGCAGATTCAGGCTCATGATCGATTTGGCGGCGGAGAACTCGTCGTCCATCGTCGCGTCCACGACCGTGCAGCTTTCGCCGGTCGTGAGCACCTTGTTGCAGATCGTCTTCGAGATGCGCTCGTTGAGCAACTGATTGCCCATCAGGTCGAAGGCGGCCTTGCAGACCAGCTCGTCGGGGTTCTCGTCCGAGCGCAGCATCAAGAAGCCGCGTTCGGCCTTGGTGACCTCGAGCGTGAGCTTCACGACCAGGTCCAACACTTCCTCGACGACGAGGGTGGTGTTGATCTTCTCGGCGAGCTCGTTGAGCATCTCGAGCTGGCGGCTGCGCTGCTCCATCTCGGAAGCCATGCCGGCGTTTTTGAGGGCGATCGCCGCCTGCGAAGCGAGTAGCGTCAAAAACTCGAGGTCGCCCTCGTCGAACTGGACGCCGTCCTCGCTCTCACGGTCGAGGTAGATCACGCCGATCACGCGGCCGCCGAAGTTGACGGGAATCGCGGCGGCCGTCTGGATCATCAAATTGCTTTCCTTGACGGTCGCGGCGGTGCGATCGTCTTCCTGGCAGTCGACGATGATCACGCCCTCGCCCGTTTCCTTGACCTTGTCCGTCAGGCCGGTCGCAAAAGCCCAGTCCGCCTGATAACCGCCGTCGGGGCGAATCGAGCGCAGCATCTGGCCGTTGATGATGTCGGATTCGAGGATCAGATAGCCGCGCTCGGCGCCGACCATCTGCATGATGCCGTCGAGCGAGCGGGACAGCGCCTTGTCCAGGTTCGAGATCGCCCCCAGTTCGGCCGCGAACTCGAGCACCGAGACCATGCGCGCCTGCGCCTCTTCGACCGCCGCCTTGCTGACGGTGTCGTCTTCTTTGGGCGCCTGGCCGCCCACTTGCGTCCAGAGCATCAGCACTTCTTGCGTGACGCGCGCCAGCCGCTCGTTCACCGAGCCGACGCCCAGCGCGCCGAAGTCCATCGCCGGCAGGCTCGCGGCCACCGGGCGGGTGAGCGCGCTCGTGTCGCCGTCGAGCACGCGCTTGCGCTCGTCGAGCGAGAAGAAGGCGTTCTTGCTTTCTTCGTTCAGGCCCTCGACCATGCTCTTGAGCAGCTTCTGGGACTCGACCACCTGCGACTTCTGCTTCTTGGCGTCTGCGTTGGCCGCGGCGAGGCCGAAGATGGCCGTCGCCTTGATGAGCTTGTTGCCGAGCTCTTCGCCGGCCGCCTTCGAGGCCTCGAAGTGCTTCTGGCCGTCCGCCGTCTTGCCGCCGGCGAGGGCGATCTCGCCCAGCAATCCGAGCAACTGGCCGCGCTGGAACTTGGCGCTGATCTTCTCGGCCATCACGAGGCCCTGCTCGGCCGAGGACCTGGCCTCGTCCAGCTGGCCGTTCTGCAGCGCCATCCAGGCCTTGGTGCGCAGCGCGCGCACCTGCATGCCCTTGGCGTGCGCGGTGACCGAGGCCGTGAGCGACACTTCCAGCAGCTCGGCGGACTTCTCCTTGTCGCCCTCGCGGCGCAGAATCTCGGCCATGAAGGCCTGCATGCGGCTCTCGGGCTCGGTGTTGCCCGTCTCCTTGATCAGCGCGTCGAGCGCCTCGCCCGTGGTCTTGGCCTCGTCCATGCGGCCGAGGTACATCAGGATTTCGAGCTGGTACTGCAGCACCAGCGCCTCGAGGTACTTGTTCTTGATCTCGCGCGAGAGCTCGAGCGCCTCGGCGGCGAGGTCCTTGGCCTTGCTCATCTCGCCCAGATAAGCCGCCGCGGCCGCTTCGAGCGTGATGGCCATGCCGAGCGGGAACTTCGAGTTGAGCGCGGTGGCGATCGCGTTGGCTTCTTTCGCCATCTTGACCGCGTCGGCGAAGTTGCCCATCTCGAAGGCCGTGATGGCGAGGTTGAGCAGCGCGAAGATCTCCTCGTCGCGCAAGCCGATCTCGAGGCAGATCTTCTGGTTCTGCGTGAAGCTCTCCCAGGCGTCCTGGAAGTCGCCCATCATGTTCTGGGCGTTGCCCATGAAGTTGAAGGAGTTGTTGAGGCCGACCTTGTCGCCCAGCTCCGTCAGAATCGAGACGGACTCGCGCAGATTGTCGACGCCTTCGGCCAGCTTGTCCGGATCCGAGGCCACGTAGATGTAGCCGCCGAAGGCGAGCGCCTCGGCGACGTACGTCTTGGCGCCGGCCTCGCGGGCGAGCTCGAGCGCCTTGACCGTGTCCTCGCGGGCCTCGGTCATCTTGCCGGTGAAGAAGTAGATGCGGTTCGAGGTGAGGTAGCAGCGCGCCGCGCCGGCCTTGTCGCCGCCGGCTAAGCAGACGTCGACCGAGCGTCCGCAGTACTCCAGCGCCTCGGGGTACTTGTTGAGCACCTGGTAGACCTTCGCCATCGAGGTGAGCATGCGGCCGAGCAGGAACTGCTCGTTCAGCTCCTCGGCGAGCGGAATCGCCTCGGCGAAGTAGTCCTTGGCGCGATCGCACTTGCCCGACACGCGCAGCACGTCGCCCAGATAGCGCAGGTATTCGAGCTTGATGCTCTTGAGGCTGTCGTCGTCTTTCGCCTTGACCAGCTCGAGGCCGGCGGTCAAAAAGCGGTCGGCGTCCGCGTTCGCGAACAGGCCCGCGCTGCGCTTGCCGGCTTCGAGCGCGTAGGTGCGCGTCTTGTCCTCGCGGTCCGAGAGCATGAAGTGATTGGCGATCGCCGAGATCTGCTCCATCGTGGCCTCGGCGATCGGCGTGTCGCCCAGAAGGGTCTCCAACGCTTCGGCGACGCCCGTGTGCAGGCTGGTCTTCAGCTCGGCTTCGATGTTGGCGTAGAGCACCTCTTGCAGCTGCCCCTGCGCGAAGCGGTAGCCGTTGGTGTCCGTCTTGGTGAAGATCTGGGCGGCGGCCAGCTCGTCGAGCGCCGCGAAGATCTGGTTCTCCTCGAGGTCCGTCACCTTGTTGAGCAGATCCAAGCCGAACTCGCGGCCGATCACGGCGCCGATGCGCGCGACGGTCATCGCCTCTTCGGAGAGCGTGGCGAGCTTCTCGAGCAACAGGCCCTGCAAATTGCTGGGCATCTGATCGGGCGTCAGCTCGATGTCCGAGTTCCAGCGGCCCTTGGTCTTCACGAGGGTCTTGTTGCGCACCAGGTGCTCGAGCAAGCCTTCCACGAAGAACGGATTGCCCTCGGCGAACTCGACGACCTTGCCGAGGAAGGCCTCGCCGATCTCTTCGGTGCCGAGCATCGAGCTGACCATGCCCTTGATCTCGTCGGTCGTGAGGCCGGGCAGGGCCATCTGCACCACGTTCGGCAGCCAGCCGGGCTCGCCCTCGGGGCTGTTGCGGTAGTTCAGCAGGTACAGGATCGGCGAATCCTTGGTGTTGCGCAGCAGATAGCCGAAGAGCTCGCCGGACAGCGGATCGGCCCACTGCCAATCCTCGAGCACCAGCACGAAGCCCTTCTTCTTGGCGAGCGCGTTGAGCACGTCCGTGATCGTGGCCTGCAGGCGCATCTTCTCTTTGTTGGGCGGATCGAGGTCGACGGCCGGCTCGACGCCCAGCTCGGGCAGCAGCTTCACCAGCACCGGGCCGTTCTTCTCGATTTCGTCCGGTACGTGCTCGCGCAGCGCGGGCAACAGGCCCTTGAGCGCCTCGACGAACGGGCCGTACGGCGCCGTGCCCTGCTCGAAGCTCGCGCCGAGCACGTAGGGCAAATTCTC
>DATNPP010000456.1:0-7139 GCA_036703175.1 Oscillatoriaceae cyanobacterium | reverse complement strand
TCACCGCCGCCTCGGGCGTGCGGCCGAACATCTCGGCGAGGCTCGCCAACCGATGGGCGTGCGCCGGCACCAGCTGGCCCGGCAGCAGACGCCAGCACCAGTTGCCGGACGCCACGGCGGGCGTGTTCATGCGCGCCTCGGGGCCGAGATCCAGCACGTCCTGCACCGGCGCGAGCGCCAGCACCGCGCTGCTCGACATCGCGAGGCGAATCAATCCCCACGTGAAGGCCTCGGGCCCCACGTTCATGTAGCGCAGCGCGTAGTCCTTCTCGGACTCCGGCGCGGACTCGAACCAGCCGCGCGAGGTGTCGTTGTCGTGCGTGCCCGTGTACACCACGCAGTTCCGCACGAAGTTGTGCGGCAGATACGCGTTGCTGGGATCGCCCCAGGCGAACTGCAGGATCTTCATGCCGGGCAACGCGAACTCGTCGCGCAGCGCCTCGACCTCGGGCGTGATGAGGCCCAGATCCTCGGCGATGATCGGCAACTCGCCGCCCAGCTGCTCCGAGAGCACCCGGAAGAGGTCCGCCTCGGGACCCTTCACCCAGCGCCCCTTGATGGCCGTCGTCTCGCCCGCGGGGACCTCCCAGTAGGCCTCGAAGCCGCGGAAGTGGTCCACGCGCACCACGTCGTACAAGGCGAGCGCCTGACGCACGCGCGACACCCACCAGACGTAGCCGCGCTTCTTCATCTCGTCCCAGCGATACAGCGGGTTGCCCCAGAGCTGGCCAGTCTCGGAGAAGTAATCCGGCGGCACGCCCGCGACGACCGTCGGGTGGCCGTCCGCGTCGAGGTAGAACAGGTCCGGATTGCCCCAGGCGTCGGCGCTGTCGAAGGCCACGAAGATCGGAATGTCGCCGATGATCTGGATGCCGTGCTCGTGAGCGTACGCCTTGAGCCGGCCCCATTGCTCGAAGAAGACCCACTGCACGAACTGAATCTGGGCGATCGCCTCCGCGTGGTCCTTGCGCGCCTTCTTGAGCGCGGCCGCCTCGCGCTTGACGAGCGGCTTCTCCCAGCTTTCCCACGAAGCGCCCTCGTGCGCGTCTTTCAGCGCGGCGAAGAGCGCGTAGTCGTCGAGCCAGCTGGACTGCTCGGCCTTGAAGGCCTCGAGGGCCGCCTTGTCCGCGGCCACGCCGTGCTTCTTGAAGCCGGCGTAGGCTTCGGCGAGCGCCTTGCGCTTGAAGTGCACCACCCAGCCGTAGTCGACCGCGCCCGTGTTGGGCGGCGCCTCGGCGAGCACGGATTCTTGCAGCCAGCCGGCGTCGACGAGCGCCTTGAGGTCAATCAGCAGCGGATTGCCCGCAAAGGCCGAGAACGTCTGGTAGGGCGAGTCGCCGTAACCCGTGGGGCCGAGCGGCAGCACCTGCCAGTATTGCTGGCGCGCTTTTTCGAGGAAGTCGACGAACGCGCGGGCCTCGGCGCCGAGGTCTCCGATGCCGTGGCCGCCGGGCAGCGAGGTGGGGTGTAGCAACAGTCCACTGGCGCGGGCGAAAGCCATACGGGGAGTCCTCCTATCAGCTGAAACCGTACCAGTCTACCGGAGGTCGCCGAATTCGCCAACCGTCCGTCAGGGCAGCTCCAGGCTGCGCCAGAGGTACCAGCTGGCGACGCTCGCGTGCGGGCGCCAGTGGGCGCCGAGCGACAGCACTTCCTTGGGCTTGGGCATTTCAGGCAGCGCGTAGAGGCGCTGAATCGCCTTTTGAATGCCGAGGTCGAGATCGGGCAACACGTCCGGGCGGCCCATGCGGAAGAGCATCAGCATCTGCACCGTCCAGCGGCCGATGCCTTTGACTTGCGTCAGCGCGGCGATGACGGCGGCGTCGTCCAGGCCGTCGATCGCATCCAGCGGCAGCGCGCCGCTGGCGGCCTGTTCCGATAGATCGCGCATGTAGGCGATCTTCTGCCGTGAGAGCCCCACGCCGCGCAGCGCCTCGTCGGATTGGGCGAGGAGCCTTTCAGGGGTCACCTGTTCGTCGAGCAACGCGCGCAGGCGGCCATGAATGGTCGCGGCGGCCTTGGTGGAGAGCTGCTGCGAGACGATCGAGCGGACGAGCGCGGCGAAGTGGCTGTCGTAGCGGTCAGGATCCAATCGGCAGGGGCCGACGCGATCGATGACGGCGGCGAGGCGCGGGTCGACCTGGCGCAGGTGGGCGATCGCGGAAGCGAAGTCGGGCATGGGTTCCTCCGAAGCCATGCTTATACGGGGTTTCGGAGCCCGTCGCAAGGCTAGCCCGGCAACCGAATCGCCTCGAGCTCGTGGCGCGTGAGCGGTTGCGCCTCGTCGCAGGCCGCGATCAGATCCGCGTGCGCCGTGCTGCCCTCGTAGCGCAGCCGCACGCGCACGCCGGCGTCTCGCGCGGCCTGCACGGCCGGCACGAAGTCGCTGTCGCCGGCCACCAGCACGGCCGCCGTGATCTCATGCAGCACGGACAAGCGCGTCAGATCGACCGCCAGCATCACGTCGCTGCGCTTTTGCACGTAGGTCTCCTCGCCGCGCACCACGCGCCGCTCGACCACGCCCTCGCGCAGCAGAAAGCGCGGCTGGCGGCCCACGAAGTCCACGAAGCGCTTGCGGCCCTCGTACGCGGCCTGCTCGGCCGGCAGCGGCGGATTCGAGCGGTACGGCAGCGCGTAGTAGTAATACGTGCGCCACGGCTTGTCGAGCGCCAGCACCCCCGGCAAGCGCTTGAAATCCGGCCGCAGCGGCACGGCGCGGCCGCCCTCGCGCTGGGCGAAGATGTCGGCGAGGGCGCGTTCCAGGTAGGCGGCGTCGATGAACAGGGCGAGGCGTTCGGGCATGGCCCAAACTAGCCCGCGCGCTTCGAAAAAGTCAACCAGGGCCGGCGAATGCCGGCCCTGGTCGATCCCGGAACGAATGGTTTGCTTAGAAGCCGAAGCCGATACCGGCGCTGCCGCCGTAGGTGTTCGTGACACCGAACTGCGACAGGTTCGACGTGCTGTTGAAGTTGTTCGGCGACTGCCAGGTGCCCGCCGCGAGCGTGAGGGCGATGTTCGGCGAGACGTAGAAGTCCACGCCGAGGCTGTAGTTGCTCAGGAACGTGCCCAGCGCGGTGGGAACCGCCAGCGTCTGGAAGTTCTGGTTGTAGCGGCCGGCGCCCAGAAGCGCCGCCTGGCCCAGCGTGCCGAAGATGTCGACGTTGCTGGTGGGCATCCAGGAGAGGATGCCGCCGTAGGTCGCACCCGCGTAGGTGTCGTACTGGGTCTGCGGGCCCGGAACCGAGTACATGCCGCCCAGATTGAAGCCCACGTACGGAATGAACTGCAAGCCGCTCCACTTCCAGTTGGCGTAGCCGAGACGGAACTCGGTGTTGCCGATGTTGGAGTTGTAGACGTTGACGCGCAGATCCGTGACGTTCTGCAGCATCACCGGGCCCCAGTAGCCGGTGAACATCGCGCTCACGGGCACGACGTTGTAGCCGTTGCCGGGCGACAGGTCCGTGCCGTTGAGGGCCTGCCAGCTCACGTTGATCGGCGTGTTCTGGCGGAAGTTGGGCCGTCCGGTCGGCGCGGGCGGCACGGCCGCCACGGGCGCCTGCTGCGGCGGCACGACGATGATGTTCGGCGGCGTCGGCTGCACCGGCAGCTGCGCGACCGGGGCCTGCGCCATGTCGTTCAACACGTGCAGGGCGATCGCGGCCATCTGGTAACGCGTGACGTTGTCCTGCGGACGGAAGCTGCCGTCCGGGAAGCCCGTCATCACCTTGTAGCGATCGACGGCGGCCTGCACCGACGGCGGCACCATCGTGCCAAGATCGGTGAAGCGCGACGCGACGTTGCGCGGCGCGGCCATCGCCACGACGTTCTTGGCGGAGGCCGTGTTCAAAAAGCTGGACAGGGCCTGGGCCACCTGCAAGCGGCTGACGGGCTGGTCACCCGTCGGCAGGCTCGCGACCACGGAGCGCAGATCCGGCAAGGCGCCCTTGCCGTTGATGTTCTCGGCCGT
The DNA here is from genome assembly GCA_036703175.1 of Oscillatoriaceae cyanobacterium. Lineage (GTDB taxonomy): Bacteria > Cyanobacteriota > Sericytochromatia > S15B-MN24 > JAQBPE01 > DATNPP01. The sequence goes on along the minus strand of DATNPP010000456.1, from coordinate 3,172 downwards.
ATTCGTCAGCACGTCCATCGCGTGGTGCAGGTCGTCCGCGGTGACGTTTTGATCACCGTTGAAGCGGCCGTCCTGCAGCGGCAGAATGCCGTTCGCCACGGCCACCTGCGTCGCGTTGGTGGCCCAGCTGCCCGCGGGCAGGTCGGCGATCTGCATGCCGGCACCCGTCTTGATCGCGGCCTCGGCGCGCGTCATGCCCTGCGTCGGTGCCTGGGCATTGGGCTGCGCCTGGTCGTTCGGCGCGGTCTGCGGATTGCCCGTGGTCTGGTCGTCCGTCGTCTGCTGCGCGAACGTCACCGTTTGTGCGCCCAAAACGACCGCCAAGGCCAGCGGGACCGCCAGGAGTTTCTTCGCCATTCTCGTTCTCCCCCTATCTGTGCTCGGCAAGGTGCCTCGGCGCACAGCGTTCTGATGCGCGAAAGCGCTCAGAGAGCTGATGCGCGACAGCGCCACGGAAGACACAAAGCTAACCTTCTGAAATCGAGTATAGGCAGGCGCTTTTGAGGGGCCAATGCCGTTTTGGCCGAAATTGGCGCTCAAAACCGACGCTTTGACCAAAATTGTTGGTCGCCCGAGAAACGGCGCGGAAAGGGATCCTGGGGGCCGGGCCGCTCTTCAGGCGCGTTTCCACCCTTGGAGGCCGAAGCGAGTCAGGGAGCCTCTTCGGACGGCGGCCAGCTCAGATCTGCCCAGACGGCATAGTGATCCGAGGCGATCCACTCGGGCGTGTACAGCGCCCGGCCGGACGCCGAGACGTGGGCGCGGCGATCGACGAAGATGTAGTCGAGCCGCCGGCTCGGGCTGGGGTAGCCGCCCGAGTAAGGATTGGTGGGCTCCCAGGTGTAGCCGGGGTTCTCCGGATGGTTCTCGCGGAACGTGTCGACGAGGTGATGGGCCAACAGCTCGAAGACGGGCTCGCCCTCGGGCGCGTTCATGTCGCCGGCCAGCACGAAGTGCTCGCCTCCCGCGAGCCAGCCCTCGTCCTGCACGCGATCCAGAATCGCCACCATCTGCTCCACGCGCACGTCCTGTTCGTCCGGCCGCCAGGAGAGGTGCGTGTTGACCAGATGCAGCGGGCCGTCCGGGTGCTGGATCATCAGCAACTGGGCGGTGCGGTTGTCCGGCGGATGCTTGCCGGGCGGCAAGCGCCGCTCCTCGACGGTCAACAGCGGCCAGCGCGTCAGCACGGCGATGCCGCCCTGCTCGGTGCTGACGAGCTCTTCGGGGTTGCCGTAGGGCGCGAAGGCGAACGTCGGCAAATCGAGCCACTCGCCGATCAACGCGACCTGGTGGTGGAAGTCCGGGCCGCCGCGGATGCCGACCTCTTGCAGGCACAGCACGTCCGGCTGAAGCGGCGTGAGGCCCGCGCAGAGGCGCTCCGCGCGCCCCTTGAACCAGTCCTTGGTCATGCCGGCCAGATTGAGGGTCATCACGCGGATCATGCGTGGACCTCCGGCAGCCAGCGGCCGCGGATCATGGTGGCCGTGGGACGCCAGTCCGCGTCGTAGAGGGCCAGATCGGCGCGCAATCCGGGCGCGATCGCCCCGCGATCGCCGAGCCCCAGCGATCGCGCCGGCGCGGCCGCGCCCATAGCGAAGGCCGTGTGCCACGGCACGCCGACCTCGCGGGCCATGTGGGCCACGGCGCGCTCGAGCGTGATCGTCGAGCCGGCGATCGTCCCGCTCTCGAGGCGCGCCACGCGGCCGTCCAGCACCGTCAGCTGGCCTCCGAGCTCGTAGCGGCCGGGCGGCAAGCCCGTGCCGCGCAGCGCGTCGGACACGAGCATCAAGCGCTCGGGACCCTTGCAGCGGTAGGCGATCGTGAGCCCGGCGGGGTGCACGTGCTCGAGGTCGGCGATGATCTCGGCCGACAACGCGTCGATCGCGAGCCCCGCGCCCAGCGTGCCCGGCTCACGATGGTGAAATCCGCGCTGCGCGTTGCACAGGTGCGTCACGCGCGTGGCGCCCGCCTCGACGGCGGCTTCGACCTGCGCGAAGGTCGCCTCGGTGTGGCCCACGGCGACGACGATGCCCCAGGCCACCAGCTGGCGGATGAGTGGAATGGCGCCTTCGAGCTCGGGCGCCAGCGTGAGCACGCGGATCACGTGCTTGTAGCGCGCGATCACGGAAAGCAGCTCGGCGTCGTCCGGCGCGCGCAGGTACGCGAGCGGCTGCGCGCCGTGGTACGCCGGCGCCAGAAAGTTGCTCTCCAGATGGGCGCCGAGGATCTCGGCGCCGCCGGTACCGCTCATGGCGGATTCGATCGTGGCGAGAATCGCGGCCAGTTGCGGCGCGGGGCACGCGACGGTGGTGGGCAGCCAGCCCGTGACGCCGTGCGCGGCCAGATGGCGGGCGATCGCCTTCAGGGCGTCGACGCTGGCGTCCATCGCGTCCCACTCGAGGCCGCCGTGGACGTGCGTGTCGATCAGCCCGGGGGCGACGAACGCGCCGTGGACGTCGAGGCGGCGGGCGCCGTCGCGCGCGGGGCCGAGCTCGAGGATGCGATCGCCGGCGATGGTCACGCAGACGTCGTCGCGTAGTCCCTCCGGCGTGACCACGCGGCCGCCCGCGATCTGGACCAGTTCGGACATGACGGTTCCTCCTGGCCCGCCGGCGAATGCAGAGGAAAATTGACGGGCCCGGTGCGTCGAGAATACTGTACGGCAAGGCGCATGTAAAGCTGGTGGGCTTTTCCCGGGCGCTCTGCTAGGATAAAGCGCTTCGCCTCACGAGAAAGGACCCCCGATGACCCAAGCGAAACAGGGCGACACTGTTCAGATTCATTACACGGGCCGCCTGCGGAACGGCACGGTGTTCGACAGCTCCGAGGGGCGCGAGCCGCTTAGTTTCGTGCTGGGGTCGGGCATGGTGATTCCGGGCTTCGACAAGGGCGTCACGGGCATGACGGTCGGCGAGCGCCGCTCGATCGAGATTCCGTACCTCGAGGCCTACGGCCCGCGCCACCCCGAGCTGGCGCTGCAGGTGCCGCGCTCGGATCTGCCGCCGGATCTGCAGCCCGAGGTGGGCATGCAGCTGCAGCTGATGCAGCCCGACGGCCAGATGGTCGTCGTCACGATCGTGGACGTGAGCCCCGAGACTCTGACGCTGGACGCCAACCACCCGCTCGCGGGCGAAGATTTGATGTTCGACCTGCAGCTCGTCTCCGTCGCCTA
>DATNPP010000454.1:0-5376 GCA_036703175.1 Oscillatoriaceae cyanobacterium | reverse complement strand
CGATCGATCAGCTCGATCTCGATCTCGACCGGATAGGTCGCGTTGGTCTGCCCACCCGACCAGGCCACCTCGACCACGCGATCGGCCTCGGCCGACGACAGATTGGGGCAGTCCGTCGAGTGGACCGAGATGCCGCGCCCGCGCGTGACGAGGCCGCGAATCTGTTCGCCGGGCAGCGGCGAGCAGCACTTGGCGACGTTCACGAGCATCGAATCGCTGCCGTCGACCAGAATGCCGTTGCGCGCCTTGGTCTTCTCCTTGCGCGGCGGCGTGCCTTCGAGCGGCAGCGCCGGCACCTGGGGCTCGGGCGGCCGCAAGCGGTTGAGCACCTGCATCACACCCAGTTCGCCGTAGCCGATCGCCGCGAGCAAATCGTCGGTGGTCTGGCAGTTGAACTTCTGGGCCACCTCGAGCGCGCGCTCGTTCTTGAGCACCGGCTCGACCCCGTTGCGGCCGAGCTCGCGCTCCAGCGCCTCGCGGCCGCGCTGAATGTTCTCCTCGCGGCGCTCTTTCTTGAACCACTGGCGAATGCGGTTCTTGGTCGTCGTGGTCGCCACGAACGAGATCCAGTCCAGGCTGGGGTGCGAGTTCTTGGAGGTGATGATCTCGACGATGTCGCCGTTGCCGAGGTGCGTCTCGAGCGGCACGATGCGCCCGTTGATCTTCGCGCCCACGCAGCGGTGGCCGATGTCCGTGTGAATGCGGTAGGCGAAATCGACCGGCGTGGCGCCGCGCGGCAGGTCGATCACGTCGCCGGCCGGGCTGAAGACGAAGACCTCGTCCGCGAAGAGATCCTCCTTGACGGTCGTCAGGTACTCCTGCGCGTCCTTCATGTCGTTCTGCCAGTCGAGCAGCTGGCGCAGCCACGTCAGCTTGCGGTCGGCCTGCGAGAGCTGCTTGCCGCCCTCCTTGTAGCGCCAGTGCGCCGCGATGCCGTACTCGGCCACGCGGTGCATTTCCTCGGTGCGAATCTGTACCTCGACCGGGTGGCCGCCGGGGCCGATCACGGCCGTATGCAGCGACTGATAGAGGTTGCTCTTGGGCATCGCGATGTAGTCCTTGAAGCGCCCGGGAATCGGCTTCCACAGGGCATGGACCACGCCGAGGGCCTCGTAGCACTCCTTGATCGAGTGCACGAGCACACGCACGGCCGTGATGTCGTAGAGATCCGTGAAATCCTTGTTCTGCGTCAGCATCTTCTGGTAGATGCTGTAGAAGTGCTTGGGGCGCCCCGACAATCTCGCCGCGATGCCGAGCCGGGCGAGCTCCTCCTCGATCGACTGCACGATCTCGCGAATCAGCGCCTCGCGCTCATCGCGCTTCTGGGCGACCAGCTGCGCGAGCTTGTAGTACTCCTCGGGATGCAGATAGCGCAGACTCCAGTCCTCGAGCTCCCACTTGATCTTGCCGAGGCCCAGGCGGTGCGCCAGAGGCGCGAAGATCTCGAGCGTCTCGCGGGCGATCTCGCGCTGTTTCTCGGGCGTCATGTGTGCCAGCGTGCGCATGTTGTGCAGGCGATCGCAGAGCTTGAGCAGGATCACGCGAATGTCCTTGCCCATCGCGAGGAACATGCGGCGGAAGTTCTCGGCCTGGCGCTCCTCCTTGCTGGAGAAGGAGATCTTGCCGAGCTTCGTGACGCCCTCGACCAATCGCGTCACCTCGGGGCCGAACTGGTTTTTCAGCTCCTCGGCCTCGATGTGGCAGTCCTCGAGCACGTCGTGCAGCAGTCCCGCGGCCACCGTGGCGCCGTCGGCCTCGAGCCCGGCGAGGATCATCGCGACCTCGGTCGGGTGCATCAGATAGGGCTCGCCGGACTTGCGCTTCTGGCCCTCGTGCAGCCGCTCCGCCATGGCGAACGCCTTCTCGATCAGAGCCACCTCGTCGGGGGAGAGGTAGCTCGTGACCTGTTGGATCAAGGCGTCTTTCGTGACGACCTGGGCGCTCGCCAAAACCGGCCTCCTGGTTCCCTAATAGGTGAGTAGCGAGCGCACCGAGAGGCCCGGCAGCTTCTCGCGCCCGTTCAAAAAGCCCAGCTCGACGACGAAGGCCGCCGCGACCACCTCGGCGCCGAGGCGCCCGAGCAGCTCGCGCGTCGCACAGACCGTGCCGCCGGTCGCGAGCAGATCGTCGATGATCACGGCGCGATGGCCGGCCTCGAGGGCGTCCGCGTGCACTTCGAGCGAGCCCGAGCCGTACTCGAGCGTGTAGTCGATGCGCTCCGTGTGGTAGGGCAGCTTGCCCGGCTTGCGAATCGGCACGAAGCCCTTGCCGAGCTTGTAGGCGAGCGGCGCGCCGAAGATGAAGCCGCGCGACTCGATGCCGACGAGGTGGTCGAAGTCGAGATCCGCCAGCTGCTCGGCGAGGCGGTCGATCGTCGCGCGCAGCGCCGCGGGCTCGCGCATCAGCGGCGTCACGTCCTTGAAGAGGATACCGGGCTGCGGAAAGTCGGGAATGTCGCGAATGAAATCGGCGAGATTCAGCTTGGCGGTCGGCAACGTCATGGGCCTCCCCTTTTCTACGCGCCGGCGCCGCCGATATGCCAGAGCCGGCAGGCGCGCCCGGCCCGAAACGATTCTTCTCCATTTAATCAGGCTCGGCGGATTTTATCAAGCCGTTTGGCGCTGAAAATTGCCTCAAGGCGCGGTGTTCGGTCCTGTTTGTCTGGCGGGCTTGAGCCCCGCGAGCACGAACTGCGTCGGCGGCGCGAGGCGATGCCGCAGATAGGCGAGGCCGGCCGTTGCGACGAGGCCGTCGAGCTCGTGGCGACTGAGCGCGTTGAGCACCGAGATCAGCCCGTCGCGGCGGCCGTAGGGGCCTGACACGACGTGCAGAAACCCCCATGCCAGGCCGAAATTGAGGCGACTGCGCAGCAGATCGCCAATCATCACGCCGCCGCCGGGGCGTACGACGCGATCGAGCTCGCGCAGAAAGGGCGCTTGAATTTCGGGCGGAAAGTGATGCAGCGCGAGGTGGTTGAAGGCCCAATCGAAGTGCCCGTCCGCGTACGGCATCGCGAGCGCGTCGCCTCGTACCAGGGTGATCTCCTCCATTCCGGCGACGGCGCTCGCCGCTTGCTCGAGCACGCGCGCGTTGAGGTCGAGCCCGACCACCTCGATGCGCAGCTGGCGCGCCCGCGCGAAGCGCACCAGGGCTTGCGGCACGTCCGCCGTGCCGGTCGCCGCATCGAGCACGCGCAACGGGCGCTCGGCGGGCCAGCTCGCGAGCCGCGCGAAGGCCGCGAGCAAAAAGGCGTACGTGCCGAGCACCGCGTTGATGCGGCGAATGTCGCGCATGGCCGCCTCGAGCTCGGCCGGCGGCGTATCCGGCCGGTCGATCCATTCGATTGCGCCGCTGCGCGGCGGCACCCAGAGCGCGTGCAGATCCATGGCGCCATGCTAGCGCAGCGCGGGCCGAAACGCGATCGCTCCGATGCTCGTCTGCTACAATGGCGGTATGCGCTCCTGGTTATCCCTGCTTCTCGTGATCATGCTCGTCACCCCGGCGCAGGCCAGCCCCGATCCCTGGCCGGCGATCCGTGCGGCTTACCTGGCGGGCGAAGACGCGCAGGCCCTCGCACAGCTGCATGCATTGCTGGCGGCCGATCCGCGCGATCTGATGGCGAACTACTACACGGGCTTGATCGCGATCAAAGAGGGCGATCGCGCGACCGCCACGCACGCGTTCACCGTCGTCGCGAAGCTCGATCCCGACGGGCCTTTCGGGGCCGATGCCCGCTCCTGGCTCGACGACCTGCCGGCGCCCGCCGCGCCCTCGCCGACGCCGATCGCTCCCGCGCCGCTGCCCATCGTCGTGCCGAGCCCGCTGCCCTCGCACGAGGTGAAGCTGGCGCCCCATCGCCCGGGCTGGCTCACGGCGTTGCCGCTCGACAAGGGACACGACGCGCGCAACGCCAATCCCGATCCCGGCTACTTCAAGGCCTCCGACGGCAGCTTCGAGTTCAAGCCGCCGACCGGGTTCAGGCTCCTCGACGAGGGCGATCACGGCGACGAAGAGCGCTTGCTGTTCGGGCCGCCCGGGGCCGAAACGGCCTACGCCGCCGCGGATTCTCCGCCGACGCTGCTCATTACCTGGCACGCGCACGACGAGCTCGCTGGGCTCGATGCGGCCACATGCGCCCAGCGTGAGCGGCAGCTGCTCTTTCACGAGGCCGCCGGCTACGGGCCGGGCGGCGAGCTCGTCACGCGCTTCGGCGTGACCTGCTACCGCATTCCGCAGCGCGAGGGCACCTGGGCGGCCGAAACCTGGCTGTTGTTCAAGAACCAGCGCCTCTACGCCTTCACGTACGGCGGCGACGCCGACAAGCTCGCCACCTATCGCAGCCGCGTGGAAGCGAGCCTGCTCAGCCCGATTTTCTACCGCTGAGGCGCCCCACGCCGGGCAAAGCCGACTGCGGCGGCGAGGCGCTCGTCGCGCTCGGAACGCCCGAGTTCGGGCTGATCGGATTTCGGTTCGCCATGGCACACCTCCTGCTCCCATGCTCGCCGAGCGAGGGTCCCGCACGAAGGGGAAGCGACACAGCAGCCGTGTGAACTTGCTCACAATCGCCGTCGATCCAGGCGACACCATCGCTCGGGTCGAAATGTTAAATCAGGCGCCCGGCTTGTGTTTCTTCTGTTAATTGTCTTTTAAAGGCGGCAAGACAGACGACCGGTCGGGGCACAAATTTAGAACCGATGGATTGAAACCGGCGCGTAGCGCCAAGCGTGCATTTGGAGGAGAAAGCGATGTCCGAGACGATCAACATCAACGTGGCGTTGCCGGCCGCGGGTGCCAACGGGACGATCAACGTCAACGTGCAGGGCGCCGGCCAGGCCGCACCCACGGGCGGTGCGGGTCCATCGCTCGATTTGCCGACCACCGGCACGCCGGCACCCCCGACCGCGGGCTCGGTGAGCACCGATCAGAGCACCGCCGCGACCGCGGTGAACTGGCAAACCAACAACGTGGACATCGACAAGATCGACGTCGACGAGTTCAAGTCGCTCGACGGCATGATGCAGGAGTTCATGAGCGACGGCCAGCTCAGCGCGTCCGAATGGCAAACCTACGAGAAGACCCGCGCCTTCTACGCGGGGGACGCGCAGCCAGCCGCTCCGACGGGTGGCGCTCCCGCTCCGGCCCCGACCGGCGGCGCCCCCGCTCCGGCTCCCGCGCCGACGAACGCCTGGCCCGTGGGCGATGCCCCTCTGAACGACAACGAGCGTTCGTTCAGCTCGGTCGGCGATCCGCACGAGACGACCGGCGACGGCACCAAGTTCGACAACGAGTTGACCGGCGATTTCGTGAAGCTCAAGAGCGCCTCGGGCGACTTCCAGCTCGAAACGCGCCAGGAGCACGACGACAAGGGCCGCTGGA
>DATNPP010000453.1:0-2178 GCA_036703175.1 Oscillatoriaceae cyanobacterium | reverse complement strand
GAGCACCTCGCGCAGCCGCGCGAGCGGCAATCCGCCGGGGCGTAGCACCGTCGGCACGGGGCGTGTGAGGTCGAGCACCGTGGATTCCAGGCCCACCTCGGCGGGGCCGCCGTCGAGAATCAGGGCCGGGCGATCGCCCAGCCCGGCGGCGACGTGGGCCGCGGTCGTCGGCGAGACGCCCATGTAAGGGTTCGCGCTGGGCGCGGCGATCGGCGTGTCGGCGGCGCGGATGAGCGCACGGGCGATCGGATGGGCCGGGACGCGCACGCCCACGCTGTCCAGGCCGCCGGCCGTCACCGCGGGCACCTCAGGGCGCCGCGGCAGCACGAGCGTGAGCGGGCCCGGCCAGAAGGCCGCCGCCAGGCGCTCGGCGCTTTCCGGCCACTCGGAGACGACGCGGCGGGCCATCTCGGGGGAGTCCACGTGCACGATCAGCGGATTGTTCGCCGGGCGGCCCTTGGCCGTGTAAATTTTGTTGACGGCGGCCGCCTCGAGCGCGTTTGCGCCGAGGCCGTAAACGGTCTCGGTGGGAAAGGCGACGAGCTCGCCGCGCCGAATGGCGGCGGCCGCGGCGGCGATCGCCGGGTCGTCGGGGCTTGCGGCGGCCACGTGGGCAATGGGGCTCATGGGGCCATGGTAGGGATGGAACACGGTGAGCGTCAAGCGAATCGGGTTTCAAGCCGGCGGGTAGGGGTATATTGCGGGTACCCTTGTCCGCTGCAGGCGTGTGCCTGACAGAGAAGTGAGCTTCAGTTGCGTTACATTCTCGCCGACGAATTGCACTGTTTTCCACCCGAGGCGATCGAAGCCGAGCTGGAGCGCCTCGGCACCTCCTACGTGCAGCTGCTCGAGCGCATCGCAGCCGTGCTCATGAAGAACGAGAACCTGTTCTTCCGCGAGATTGCGCCCTCGTTGCCGTCCTACTGGTCGGTGTACATTCAGGACCAGTACCCCGAGGACATCAAGGAGCGCCTGTTGGCCTCGCTGCGCGAGCCGAACGCGGAGGGCCTCAAGCTCTGGATCGTGCTCGCGCCGTACGTGCTCAAGAAGGGAACCACGCTGGCGGTCGAGACGATCGTCTACGAGCGCCAGGCCTGGGTGCTGGCGCTGCTCAAGAACTGGGACACGCTCTCCGAGCAACTGGGGGCCGAGGGCCTCGAAGGCGCCATTCAAGGGGCCAAGCGCCCGATGCTCGGCATGGTGCTCGAAGGCGAGCGCATGCTGAACAAGGTGCAATTGCTCGCCATCGGCGCGGCCCAGAAAGAGGGCCGCAGCCGCGGCGACAGCCTGCCTTTCGGCGAGGTGGCCGTCAAGCTCGGCATGCTGACCGAGGCGCAGTTGCAAGAGGCGCTCGAGGTTCAGCGCGCGATCGCCGTGGCGCTGGATTCTCCCAAGCGTCTGGGCTTCTATTTGATCGAGGCGGGCGTCATCACGCCGACGCAGCTGCGCGACGCGCTCGCCGAGCAACGCGGCACGGGCACGCCGCTCGGCCAGATCCTGGTGTCGATGGGGGCGATCGATCAGAGCCTGCTCGCGACGATGCTGGATGTGCAGCGCATGGAACGCATCAGCACCTACACCCCGGAACTCGCTGGCTAGCGATTGCCCCATTGCCCTCTCCCCCGGAGGGTGGGAGAGGGATATTTCACCGCCGTGCAGGCGGTGAAATCGGGAGCGGGACGGGGTGAGGCCAGTTTCGGTTGACGCCAGTTGGGATTTGCGGCCGACTCGCGGTCGCCCCCTCTCCCAGCCTCAGCCCCTGAACAGGGCTTCGGCATCCCTCTCCCGCCCTCCGGGGGAGAGGGCAATGACTATCCGTGCGGCAAAGCGCTGCGTTCAGACGACAGCCCCGCCGTTTCCAGCACCATCTCGGCCGCGCGGGCGATCGCGCCCGGGCCGCCCAGCCGGTCGCGCACCTCAGCGAGCCCCTGGCGCTGCGCCTCGCGCGCGCGCGGATCGTCGAGCAACTGCAATACGGCCTCGGCGAGGGGACCCGGGGCCGCATGCGCCTGCAAAAACTCCGGAATCACCGTCCGCTCGGCCACGATGTTCGGCAGGCTCACGTGCGGCACGCGCAGCAGTCGCCGCGCGAGCCAGGCCGTCAGCGGCGAGACGCGGTACGCCGCGAGGCAGGGGACACCCAGCACGGCGGCCTCGAGGGTCGCCGTGCCCGAGGCG
>DATNPP010000427.1:0-1621 GCA_036703175.1 Oscillatoriaceae cyanobacterium | reverse complement strand
CTTTGAGCGCTATCAGCTCGCAGCCGTAGCGGCGCGGCTCGATGCGCGTGCGCCGCACGTCCGCGCGCAGCGAGATGGCAGCCCCGAGGGAGGGATCGGCGCCCGTCTTGCGCGTGAGGCACACGACGGCGGTACGGTGCTTGCGGGCGAGGCCCAGAAGCCGCGTGAGCTGGCGCTCCGTCAAACGGGCGTCGTCGAGATCCAGCACGAGCAGGCCGAACGCGCCTGAGCGCAGCAGCAGATCCGCGGCTTTCGCGCGCTCGTCGAGCGAAGTGGCGAGGACGACGGCGAGCGCGTCGAGATCGACGCCGTTGCGCGCGGCGTCCGGCGGATAGAAAAAGCGCTCGCGCCCCGCGATCCAGGCGACCGGCTCCTCACAGCGCTGCGCCTCCCACACGAGCCGCATGGCGAACGTCAGCGTGGCCGACGCGCCGTGCCCGCTCAGCTCGACGAGATGGCCGGCCAGATCCGCGAGGCGCCAGGCCGGCCCGGATAGGCTGCGGGCGTCGACCAGCGCGGCGGCCGGCAGAAAGGGAAGGTGAGAACCCATGCTTGCCTCCAGCCGTGTACACTTGGAACATATGTTCGAGTTAAGCAAACAAGGGTCGAGGCTGTCAAGGGTTCCGGGCAAACACCCGCTGACGCGTCGAAGCGGCCTCCAGGTAGGCTGGAAGCCGCTTCAGATCAAGATGTGTGGCGCGGAGCTAGCTCGCGGCGGGGGCCGGAACCGGCGGCACCGGTTGGCCCGGTTGGTACTTCTTGGCGTACTCGCGAATGAAGTACTGCAAGCCGAGCAAGTACGTGTGGAAGTGGTAGGCCGTCATCTCCGAGTAGGCCTTGTTGAAGGTCCAGTGGTCGTGGTGAACGCGGTAGCAGAAGACGGCGGTGCCGGTGCGATCGCGCCCCTGCATGCAGTGCACGTAGAGCGGCGTGCTGGCCGGATCCGAGGCGAGCGCCAGGAACTGGTTGATCATGCTCTCCTTCGGCGGCAAAAACACCGAGAGCGGAATCGACACGAAGGACATGCCGTTGGCCTTGCACCAGGACGACTCGTGCTGGACGTCGCTCTTCACGTTCTCGAGGTCGACGATCGTCTTGACGCCCATCGCCTTCAACTTCGCCATGCCGGCGTCCGTCGGGCGCGCGCCGCGGTAGACGGCGTCGTCCACCTGGCCGAAGTTGCCCAGATCGCCGGGCGGCGGGCAAGGCCAGATACAGCTTTCCGTGACGTCGGGATCGCCCTTTTCGGGCTTGTCGATCAGGCCCGCGAGGTCGGTGAAGCTCATGGCCTTCAGTTGCGCCGGGTTCGGCAGCGCGTCCGTCGACAGCGCCTGCGCGGCGAGGCCCTGGCTCTGCGTGGCGGCCAGGGGCAGCGACTGGCTGCCGCAGCCGGCCAGGATGGCGGCCGTCAGGGGCACGAGAGCGATACGGGTCAGGATCGAGAAACGCATGCGGGGCCTCCGAAATTCAACTCCGTGGAAGTTATCGGAGTGTCAGGCTGAAGCTGACCTTGGTTAAGGTAAGCTTAATCTTTAGATTAGCGGTTCTTTACCATTTGGTCAAGGCGGCGCCGGAGGGCTGGAAGCGAGGTCCAGCGGCGATCGCCGGGGGGGGGGGGGGG
>DATNPP010000405.1:0-1813 GCA_036703175.1 Oscillatoriaceae cyanobacterium | reverse complement strand
GGGAGCTGCGCGAGCTGCCCGAGATGGAGCCGGCTGAGGTCGCCGAGCTGATTCAAGCGAATCTGGGCGCCGCGGCGCCCGCCGAGATCGTCGAACAGGCGATCGCCGCCGTGGGCGGCAATCCACGCTTCGTCGAGGAGTGGCTGCGCTTCATGCTCGAGCGCGGCCGCCTGGTCCGCCGTCACGAGGGCTGGACGATCGCGGCCGGCGACGGCGGCGCGATGCCCAAGGGGCTGCAGGCCCTCTACGAGGCGCGACTCGAGGGATTGAGCGCGCCGGCGGTCGCGCTCGCCGAGCGCCTCGCGATCGCGAGCATCCCGCTGCCGGCGGGCGTCTTTACGGACTGGGAGCTCGACGCGCTCGAAGCGGCGATCGCCGAGCTCGCGGGCAAGCAACTCCTGAGCGAGGGACCGACCGGGCTCGCGCTTCTCGATCGCCAGCTCGCCGCGTTCCTCGCCGCGCGATTGGACGCTATTGCCACCGCCGAGGCGCACGGTGCGCTCGCGCGGGCAATCGCCGCCTACTACCCCTCTCCGCGACCGCTCGGCGTGCTGAATGCCCTCGCGCACCACGCGTCGGCCGGCCCCGATCCGGCCGCGGCGCGCGACATCTTGCTCGAAGCCGCGCGCGAGAACCTGCGCCTCAAGGCCCTGGTCGAGGCCAAGCGCTTCGCCGAAGCCGCCAAGGGCTTCGCGGACGGCCTCGCGCCGAGCGCGCGCATCGAGCTGCTCGAAATTCTCTCGACGGCCCACCGCGGGCTCGACGAGGCCGACGCGGCCCTCGCGATCGCCGAGGAGACCGTCGCCCTGGCCGAGACGCTCGGCGGCGGGGCGCTGTTGGCCCGCTCGCTCAACGGCCTCGGCAAGACGCATCAGCTCGCGAGCCGCTACGACGACGCCCGCGCGGCCTTCGAGCGCGCCGCCCGCGCCGCGACCGACGCGCCCCTCGAGCTCGCGCGCTCGCACCGAGCGCTCGCCCGTTTGGCTTTCTTCGCCGGCGACATGCCCGGCGCCATGCAGCACGGCCGCGAGGCGATCGTGCTCGTGCGCGCCCACGCCGAGCCGCGCGAGCGCGCCGAGGTGCTCGCCGAGGTCGGCGAGACCTTCCAGGGCAGCGCCGAGCGCCTGCAAGAAGGCCTGGCCTGCCTCGAAGAGGCCCAGGCGATCGCCCGCGACCTCGCCGATCCCTTCCTCGAGAGCACCGCAGCGATGGCACGCGGCAACCTGCAGCTCGGCCTCGGGCAGCTCGCGGCGGCGCGCATCTCCTTCGCCCGCGCGGCCTCGCTGTTCGAGAGCCAGGGCAACGCCGGCGAGGCGCTGTTCGCCCGGCTGAACCTGGCGCTGGTCGCCGAGGAGCAGGGGCGCTTCGGCCTGGCCGAGGAGCTTTCCGTCGCGATCGCCACGGAGGCCCGTCAGGCCAACCGCAAGTTCCCGCTGGCGGTTGCGCTGGCCGTGGCCGGCTCGGCGCAGGTGCACCAGGGCCAGACGCGCGAGGGCCTCAAGCTGCTCGAAGAGGCCGTGCAGGTCGCCGAGGCGATCCAGCACAAGTATTTGCGCGCCGTGATCCGCCAGCTCGAAGCCCCCGTTCGGTTGCTGCTCGGCCAGTGGGACGCCGCCCGCAGCGAGGCGACCGCGCTATTGGAATTCGGAAACTCCGCAGAAGCCCACGAGCTCGTCGAGCGTGCCGAGCTCGCGCTGGCCGAGCTGTCTTTGCACGCGCAGCTGCACGAGGATCTCGATGCGCACCTGGCGCCGTTGCTGTTGGCGACGCATGCGGGCGTGCGCGCACGCGCGCAATACCTGCGGGCGCTCGC
>DATNPP010000392.1:0-12234 GCA_036703175.1 Oscillatoriaceae cyanobacterium | reverse complement strand
CGGTCGCGGCTGTGCGCGAAAAGCTCGGCGAAGCAGGCTTCGGCCTCGGCCGCGGCCCCGCTGAGCGACGCGCAGGCCGCGTGAAGCTTGTAGGCCTCGAAGGCCAACTCCGTGTGGGCGCTCCAGGCGCCGTCCGGCAGCAGCTCGAGCGCCACGCGCGTGAACTCGCAAGCCGTCCGGTAGGCCGTCGAGGCCCTGGCCTTTCGCCCGGCCGTCAGATTGAGCTGCAGCAGCTCGAGCCGCTCGTCCGCGTCCGTCATGCGCGTGCGCCCCGCGTTGAGCTGCTGGACGATCGCGACGGCGTCACGCGCGGGCGCGTCGGCGCGCGCCCGCAACAGGCGCCCGATGCGCAGATGCGCTTCTTCGCGTTCGGCCTCTGAAAGCAAGCCGTAGGCGGCCTGGCGGATGCGATCGTGCAGAAAGCGGCTGCCGCCGTCCTCGATCGGCGCGAGCAAGCCGGCGGCGATCGCCGGGGCGATCGCCGCGCCCGCCGCGTCCGGCGATCGATCGAGCAACGCGCCGAGCAGATCCAGCGTGAACGCGTCCCCCACGCAGGCCGCCTGACGGAGGGCCAGACGGGCATCCGCCGTCAGGCGCTCAAGGCGGCCGACCATGAATGCCGCCGGGTCGTCGTTGCCCGGCAACTGCTCCAACGCGGTCAGATCCCAGCTCCAGCCGCCGCGGGCGCGATCGAAGCGGAAGAGGCCGTCCTGGTGCCAGGTGCGCAGCAGCTCGCCCGCAAAGAACGGATTGCCCGCGCTGCGACGCTGCAGCAGCGCGCCGAGGGCCTGCGCCGTGATGGGCTCGGCGCGCAGCGTGTCGGCCGCCAGGCCGACGAGCGCGCTTTCGTCCAGCGGCGCGAGCGTCACGCGGTGCAACCGACCCAGCTCCTCGATCCGCGCAAGGGCCTCGGTGAGCGGATGTCCGGCATCGACCTCCTCGTCGCGGAAGGCCAGGATGAAAAGCAATGGGGGCGTGTCTTCCGCCTCGAGCAAGCGGCACAACATCAGCAACGCCGCGCCGTCGCTCCATTGCAGGTCGTCCAGGAAGAACACGAGCGGATGCTCGGAGGTGGTGAAGGCGCCTATCAGGCGGCCGACGGTGTCAAAAAAGCGGTTCTGCTCCTCGGTCGGGTTGAGCTCGGCCAGCGGCGGCGCTTCCCCGAGCAGCGGCGCGAGGGCCGGCACCAAGTCCAGCGCGATGCGCGCGTTCGGTCCGAGGCTGTCTTGCAGGGTGCGCTTGAAGTGCGCCACGCGCTCTCCGGACTCGGTGAGGCGCCGGAGCGACAGGCCCGTCAACGCCTGGGACATGGCGTCGCACGGCGCCTGGCGCTGGAACTGATCGAACTTGCCCTCGGCGAACGGCGCGCCGAGGGCGCGCATCTGCCGGCCCACGTCGCGCACCAGGGCGGACTTGCCGATGCCCGCGGGACCGGAGACGGCCACGACGCCGGGGCGATCGGCCGCGGCGCGGAAGGCGTCGAGCAGAAGGCGGCTTTCCGATTGGCGGCCGTACAGGCGCTGCGGCAGCTGAAAGCCTCGCGGGGCGTCGTAGCGGGCCAGCAAGAAGGGGGCGATCGCGCCCGTGGCGAGCCACTGCCCCTGGCATTCCGCGAGGTCGCGCCGCAGGGCTTCGGCGCTCTGGTAGCGGTCTGCGGGGTCCTTCGCCAAAAGCCTCAGCACCAGATCGCCGAGCGGTGCCGGCAATTGCGGGTTCAGGGAAAGCGGGGGCGCCGGCGGCCGGGTGGTGTGGCAGTAGAGCCAGCCGGCGGCATCCGTGGCCTCGAAGGGCAGTTGGCCGGTGAGCAGCCAGAAGAAGGTCACACCCAGCGCGTAGAGATCGCTGCGCGCGTCGATCCCGCCGCCCACACGCCCGATCTGCTCCGGCGCGAAGAAGGCGGGCGGCCCGACCCAGGTGGCGTCCGGCCTGTGGCCGAGCGCCGGAAGGGGGACGGCGTGGGCGAAGTCGATCAGCGTGAGCGTCTCGGTGCTGGGCTCCCAAAGCAGATTGTGGGGGTTCAGCGCGCCATGCACGACATGCGCGTGCAGCTTGTCGAGGACCTGCGTGCAGGCGATCGCGAGCTTGAAGAATTCCGCCAGGGGCATGGTCTGCGGCGCGCCCCACTGCGCGGCGAGCGAGGGCGCGCCGCAATCTTCCAGCACCAGCGCGAAGCCCTGCGCGCTGGGCTCGAAGCCGAACGCCCGCACGACCCCGGGGAGTTCCAGCGCGCTCAGGATGCGGTACTCATGGCGCAGCCGTTCGGCGGCTTCCTGGGGCGTGGTCTTGAGAACCACCGGCAATCCGTCCGCTTCGCGCTCCGCGCGGTAGAGGTGCGATCGCGGCGAGCGGTGGATTTCCTGCCTGATTCGGTAGCCTGGGTGCTGCATGCTGCGATCCGCTGATGACGTCGAGAGGGTTGCCGGCGACCATGCCGTGGCTGCGCCCCAGCGGCCGACTCGGCGCACATCGGCTTCAGTACGACCATTCGCCGACGGGGGACGCGCCGAGTCGCGTCTCGTCGGCGAGGATGATGATATTACCCTCTCGTCGGCTTTTTATCAAGCCGAGGATTCCGGGCGCAATCCTTCGCGAATGTTCGTCGGCGCGTTCCGCGTGCCCGGAACGAGAATGCCGGCACCTCGCTGGTCGACCCGACCCATCCGCGCCGAGCCCGCGCTTCGACGATGGCGGGGCCGCCGGCGTTTCATCGGGTCGCGCGCCGGGGTATCATACAAGTAACCGTTCGTGAAACGAGATTCCGCCATGCGCATCGCCGCCAGCTCCACGCCCCAGGCCAAGGCGGCCCCCAAGCCGCCGGATAAGCCCGCCACGACCACGCCTCCGACGATCGAAGCCGACGTCGACGGGCGCCTGGACGCAGCCGGCCAGCTGGCCACGAGCGGGCAAGTCACGCTCAGCCGGGTCTTCATGGAGCGGCTCTTCCGGCAGATCACGCGCAAGCCCGAGCACTTCGGCCCGTCGAAGGTGCTCTTCAACGCCAAGACAGGCACCTACAGCGGCAGCGTGCAGCTCAAGGTCCACGGCTTCCCCCTCACGCTCGAAGGCGACGCCGTGCCCATGGTCGACGGCAACCAACCGGCGGTGCAGCTGAAGAACTTGCGCATCAAGATCGGACCGTTCACCCTGCATGGCGCTTTCTTCACGCGCCTGGCCGTCAAGGAACTGGCGAAGCAGATCAGCAACGGCACGTTGAAAGCCGAGGCCGCTCCGAACGGCGTGCTGCGGATCGACCCGGACAGTCTGCTGCACGAGATCAAGGTTCTGCCGTACGATTTGCATCTGGATTCCAGCCACACCCAATGGTCGTTGGCGATGGCGCCCTCGGGCGACGTCCACGTCAAGCTCGCCACGGACGGCGTCGCGCCGCCGCAAGGCCCCGGCACGCCGCGCTCGGACATGGGCGTCACGCTCGACGAGGCCGCGGCGCTCAACTTCTTGCAGCCGCGCCTGGCGCCGGGGTTCGAGCTCAGCGACGTGAAAATCGGCGCCGGCACCCTGACGCTCAACGGTCGGGTCGAGGTCAAGCCCCTCAGCGACGTCATCAATGCCGGGAAGGCCCTGCTCGCGGCGATCGCCGCCAGCGCGGGCCGTCCGGTCGACCCCACGCCCTCGCGGGCCATGATTCCGCTCACGCTCACCGTCCGTCTCGAGGGCAACCAGGCCGTCCTCACGCCCAGCCTCGCGAAGGCGCTGCCGACCCTCGAAAAGACCCTCACCGACGCCGGCGCGCACCCCGTTCGCGAGGGCGACAGCCTGCGCTTCGACCTCGTCGCGCTCGGCGCGAAAGACGGCCTGCAATCGATTCAAGCCACCCCGGGCCAGCTCGACGTTCGGGCCGCCACGGACATTCCCGCGCTGATCCACGCGCCGATCCTGCGCGGCGAGGCCTGAAGCGGCGCGCGCAATGGTTGCCCTTCGTGGGGCCGGGCCTATTGTTGTGCTGATTGCAAGGAATTAAAGCAGGCCTTTGATCGTACGGATGAAGTTCTCAGCTTGCGGAACAAGCGCCTCGACATCGCTCGCCTCGAGGTGTTTGAAGTCCAAGTAGTCGCTTTCCGTGCGGAGCTCATACAGGTCGTTGAAAAAATTGCCGAGCGCTTCGCTGATGAGCCCTGGTTTTACCAGGTCACGGTTCAATGTGGAGCGAACATGCGTGTGCTTGGAAACGGTCAAAGCTCGCGAGGCCATCCATGCGGTCACGGCATAATAGCAGGCGTAGTACAGGCGGTTTGCGGCGCCGTTCCAGTGCTGCCTCGTCGCCAGATCTCGCGCTTCATCCATGGTCTCTGATGCCCGATTGAGGCGAAATTGGACGACGTCCGTTTCGGGCGTCGTCACAATTGAACGCCTTCTTGCATGACATTCAGGTAGAACGGCGAGAGCTTGAATCTTGGCGTTTCCCATTCCTCGCGGCTCGTGATGATTGCGCTCAGCACTTCTCCAGCCGCCCTCTCGAGGGCGTAGAGATCATGGCGAATGCGCTGCTTTCGCCCAGCATCGACAGGGCCATCCAAGATGACGAGGAGATCCCAATCCGAATCGCAATTGGCGTCGCGACGCGCGCGCGAGCCGAAGAGCACAATTTCAGCGGATGGCTCGAGTTGACGCACTGTTGCCCTGATTTGAGCGACCAGCCCCGGATGAGACACGGCTTGATTGTTTTGTTCTTCCATCTCATCCACCCTCGCCATCGGATCATCACTGCCTCCATTGTAAGGCAGTTTACGCTGAAGTACGAGCCCTTTCGTTTAAGTGTCTTGCCCTTTGGACGAAACGGTGGATTAGATTTTCAACCCCGTCGATCCCTTTCGGGCGAGCATGGGTTAGCCTGGGCTCCGACCCGACGTCGCACCCATCATCGTCCTTCTTCGCGCAGCGTACCGCTTGACGCGCACCTTCCCTAGCCTGCGGGGCGCGGGAAAATCCGGAGGGACCCAGGATGAGAAAGTTTGCCCGCCGCCGCTGGCTGGGCGCCACGCTGGCCGCGCTCGCCGCGGCCGGCTGCTTCGCGACCCCGCAACCCACCGCAGTTCAGGCGCCCGAGCGAGGGCTCGAGCTGCCCACGTATTGCACCACCAGCCACGCCTGCCATGCCACCAAGTTCGGGCCGGGCCTTCAGGCGCCCAGCCCGAATGCGACCGCCATGAGGCACCTGCTGATGGTCGGCGCGGTGCCCGGGCCCTCGACCGGCCAGACCCTCAACACGCCGTTGCGCTGGAACGCCGCCGTGACGGATTACCTCGCCACCCATGCGCCGGATCCGCCGTCCGCGGCGCGCGCGCTCGCGCTCGTGCACATCGCGATCTACTTCGCGGCGTCGTACGAGCCCAGCGACCCCGTGGCGCAGGACGCGGCGATCGCCCGCGCCGCCTACGGCGTGCTGGCCTACCTCTTTCCGCAGGACGAAAGCAACCTGTACACGCTCGCCGTCAACCTGTACGGCAATCAGAGCGGCCCCGGCCAGGGCCGCGGGCTGAGCGAAGGCGCGAACATCGCCACGCAGGTGGTGGCCTACGCCCAGGGCGACGGCTCCGGCTACCCGCCGCCGCCGCTATCCGCCACGCCCGGCCTCTGGTACGCCCCCACGCAGCTGGGCAACGGCGCCGGCGATTGGCGCCCCTGGCTCTTGGACGCCACCTCCAACTACACGCTCGCCGCGCCGCCGTCCCCCGGCACGGCCGCGTTCCAATCGCAGCTCGCGAGCGTCGAGGCGAGCTCGAACAACGCGACGGCGAGCCAACAAGCGCTCGCGCTCAGCTGGTCCAAGAATCCGGCGCCGCTCGACACGCAGACGATGGCGGACGCCGTGCTCGCGCGCCACGCGCTCACGCCCGTCGAAACCGCCGCCGTGCTGGCCTGGCTGAACATGGTGCTCGCGGACACGGCGATCGCCACCTGGCACAACAAGTACCTCTACCGCCTGGAGCGTCCTCAAGACGCCGATCACCAGTTCTTCGCCTTCCTCGCCCCGCCGAGCTACCCGGCCTATCCCTCGGCCCAGGCGGCTTTTACGCAGGCCACCGCGACCTTCCTGTCCGGCTTGTTTCCGGACGAGGCCGCCAATCTGGCCGCGCAGGCCGGCGACGCGGGCAACTCGCGCCAGTACGGCGGCATCGCCTATCCGCTGGACACGACGACGGGCGACTCATTGGGCACGCGCATCGCCCAGCTCGGCTTGACGATGGCCCAGAAGGAGAACTGGAGCTACTCGCCCACGCATCCCAACCCGGTCTCGACGCCATCGCCGCTTCCCAGCCCGTCGCCGTCCACGGGCATCGTCTACACGCCCTTCCCCGGCGTGCCCGTGCCGCCCTGGCCGCTGCCGACGGACACGAAGGCGGCGATTATGGCCGCCGGTTTGCCGATTCTGACGAACATGGCGCAGGTGGCCTACCACATCCACATTCACCTGGACGTGTACTACAACGGCTTGCCCGTGACGGTTCCGGCCAACCTCGCCATCGATCCGGCCGGTACCTACCTCTCGGCGCTGCACACGCACGACACCACGGGCGTGATCCACGTCGAGAGCCCGGACATCTCGGGCCACTGGACAATCGGCCAGCTCTTCACGGAGTGGCAGGTGCCGCTGACCGGGGCCGTGGCGTACGACAACGGCGTGCGGCAACCGGATGCGGCGGGCATCTATCTGCAGAATCTGCACGAGGTGGCGATTGTGTTTGGTACGCCGCCGGCGCAGATTCCGAGCTCGTTCGACTGGGCCAGTTGGTAGACTGGCCGAATCGGTTGCGTCGAATGCAACGACAACGCGCCCTTCCAGCGGGAGGGCGCGTTGTTTTCCTTGATGGGTGATAGGTGTTTTGATATCATTTCGGTGATAGGATATCTCATATCGGCTTTAGGCCATGGGCAAACGAATTCGTGGCACACCAAGGACGAAGAAAGCGGTATGCGAACTCGACGAGGCGGGTGACGATGGCAAGAAGAAGCAAAAAGGCTGAACTGGCCGATGAGCTCGAGGTGGTCGCCTCGAGCGGCAACGTCTTCGCCGATCTGGGGTTGCCGGATGCGGACGAGTTGCTGCTGAGAGCGCAACTCGGTACGGCGATCGCCGACCTGATTCGCGAAAGAGGCTGGTCGCAGCGCAAGGCTGCCGCGGCGCTCGGGCTTACCCAACCGGAGGTCTGCGCGATTCTCAACGGCAAGTTGCGGGGGTTCTCGCTCGCGCGCCTCATCCGCTCGCTGAAGGCTCTTGGGGCAGGCAAGGTGAGCATCCACGTGGAATTCGACGGCGAGCGAGAACTGGTGGTCGCCGTTTAGGCTATGCTTTCACGCCGGTAGCGCGCTTTTCATGGGCTAAGAAGTCAGCTCGCGAATGACGCGGCAGGGATTGCCTCCGGCCAGGACGTTGGCGGGGATGTCCCTGGTCACCACGCTGCCGGCCGCGATGGTCGTGTTGTCGCCGATGGTGACGCCCGGGCAAACGATGGCCCCGCCGCCGATCCAGACGTTGTTCCCGATGGTGACCGGCTTCGCCAGCTCCAGCCCCTCGAGGCGCTCGGCGGCGTCGAGCGGATGCGTCGCGGTGTAGATGTGGACGCCGGGGCCGCACAACACGTTCTTGCCGATGCGGACTTCGGCGCAGTCGAGGATGACGCCGCCGAAGTTCATGAAGAAGCCGTCGCCGACGTGGATCTGGCGGCCGTAGTCGCAGTGGAAGGGCGGCTCGATTTCGAGGCGATCGCCGGTGCTGCCGAAGAGTTCTCGCAGCAGGTTCTCCCGCTCTGCGGTGTTCTCTTCGGTGGTTTGGTTGAACAGGCGCGTCAATCGCCGAGCGCGTTTCCGCGCCGTAATCAGCTCGGGGACGGAGGCAATGTACAGCTCCCCGGCAAGCATCTTCTGCATTTCCGATCGATCTGCCACACACCCTCCCCATTCCGGCGTCGCCTGCATTACCGGGCGAGCATAACCGAACGGACGTCAAAGCCGGCCTGGCGCCATTATACTTGCTAATTCCAGACCGCCCTTCCGCGATCGTCCGCTCATCGAATTCCGTGACAGGCGAGCATCCCTCCGTTATGATGGAACGATGCAACGCTTGCCCGATTCCTTGGCGTTTTCAGCCTCGGATCTCAACGACTTTCTCGCCTGTGAACATCTGGTGTCGCTCGAGTTGGCCCGCGTGAACGGCGACATCGCGTTGCAAGCGACCCCGGACGCCGGCCAGGATCTTTTGACGCAACGGGGCATTGCACACGAACGGGCGTATCTGGACGATCTCCGCACCAGCGGGCGTGACGTGCTCGAACTGCGGCCGAATTGGTCGAGCCCCCAGGAAGTGCGGGCGGCCACACTCGAGGCCCTGTCGCAATTCCGTGAGGTCCTCTACCAAGCGAGCTTCTGGGACGGAGACTGGCGTGGCACGGCCGATTTCTTACTGCGCGTCCCCACGCCGTTCGACCTTGGCGAATGGAGCTACGAGGCCCTCGACACCAAGCTTGCCCGGAGCCCGAAGCCGTATTTCATCATTCAGCTTTGCTTCTATTCGGACTTGCTCACGCGGCTGCAGCGGGTAGCGCCTGAGCGCATCCATGTCGTGTTGGGCGATCGCCGCACGGTCGCGTTTCGCCTGGCGAACTTCGCGGCCTACTATCGGCGCCTGCGTGCGCGCTTTCAGGGCTGGATCGCGACCGGGACCCGGCAGACCAAGGCCTTCCCCGTCGCGCACTGCGACTTGTGCCAGTGGTCGGAGCGCTGCAATTCGGAATGGGTGGAGCAGGATCATTTGAGCCTGGTAGCCAACATTCGGCGGACGCAGATTCAGCGCCTCGAAGACGCCGGCATTACGACCCTGGAAGCGCTGGCCACGGCGGAAGCGCGGCCGCCGAGGATGTCGAGCGCGACCTTCGAGACGCTGAAATCGCAAGCGGCGCTTCAGCTCGAGTATCGCACCACGCGACAGCCGACCTATCGCTTGCTGCCGCATGAACCCGGGCGCGGGCTGGCCCTGCTGCCGCGGCCGAACGACGGGGACGTCTTTTTCGATATGGAAGGTGATCCCTACGTCGACGGGGGCCTCGAATACCTCTTCGGGGCCGTGCATCTCGAAGGCACCGAATGGCGTTTCACGCCGTTCTGGGCACACACCCGCTTGCAAGAGCGCGAGGCCTTCGAGGCGTTCATCGATTTCGTGATGACGCGGCGGCAGGCCTATCCCGATCTGCACGTCTACCATTACGCGCAATACGAAGAAACGGCGCTTAAGCGTCTGGCTTCTCAGCACGGGACGCGCGAAGAGGAAGTCGATGTGCTCCTGCGCGAAAAGGTGCTCGTCGACCTCTACCGCGTGGTGCGCCAGGGCTTGCGCGTTTCTCAACCGAGCTACTCGATCAAGAAGCTCGAGGTCTTCTATATGGCCGCACGGGCCGCCGAAGTCACGAACGCCGGCGATTCGATCGTGGCCTACGAACGCTGGCTCGAAACCGAAGACGATCAAATCCTGGTAGACATCCGGCATTACAACGAGGAAGATTGCATCTCGACCCGGCTGTTGCGTGATTGGCTTCTCGAGCGTCGAACCGAGCTCGAAGCCCAACTGGGGTCGCCGGTGCCCTGGCCGGAGAGGCCCGACGCCGCGCCTTCGGAGCAGGCGCAAGAGAACGTCGAGCGCTTGCACGCGTTGGTCGCCGGGCTCATGGCCGGCTTCCCCGACGACGAAGCCCTGGCGACGCCGCAACAGCTCGCGGCGCGACTGCTTGCGGATCTGCTCGATTATCATCGCCGGGAGGAGAAGCCCGTCTGGTGGGCTTTCTTCAATCACTGCGGGATGACGCCGGACGAATTGGTGGAGGACGGCGAGGCGCTCGGAGACCTGACGCCGGTCGGCGACGGGCCGGTGCGGCTCGAAAAACGCTCGAAGGTTTGGCGGTTCGAATTCGTACCCCAGGAGCACAAGATTCGTGCCGGCCTGAGTGTCACTGACCCAGCCACGGAGAAACCGGCCGGAGAAGTCGTCGCCATCGACGATGGGGCGCGTTGGCTGGAGTTGAAGCGTGGCCCCGGCCTCGACGCGGTGCCCTTGCCGACCGCGATTTTCCCGCATGAACGCTATGCACCGAACGACCAAAAGACCGCCTTGCAGCGGCTTGCCGGTGCGGTGGTGACTTCTGGAATCGACGGCCCAGGCCCCTATCGGGCGTTGCGTGATTTGCTGCTCGGGACGC
Source organism: Oscillatoriaceae cyanobacterium (assembly GCA_036703175.1). Classification (GTDB taxonomy): domain Bacteria; phylum Cyanobacteriota; class Sericytochromatia; order S15B-MN24; family JAQBPE01; genus DATNPP01. The sequence goes on along the minus strand of DATNPP010000392.1, from coordinate 2,029 downwards.
CGCCCAGGATTCGGGGGCGGATTGCAGGGACGCCGCTTCAGCATGGCGCCCTCGAGGTGAACGACGCGCAGGATCTCGCGTGTGCCTTGGATGAAAGCGTGCTCGTGATTCAGGGGCCGCCGGGAACCGGAAAGACGTATACCGGCGCACGCGTGATCACCGCGCTGCTGGCACAGGGCAAGCGCGTGGGCGTTGCCGCGACGAGCCACAAGGCGATTCACAACCTCCTGGCGGAAGTGGAACGCGCTGCCTTTGAAGCGGACGTGACCTTTCGGGGCCGCAAGAAGTCCACGGGCGGTTCGCCGGAGACGCGCTTCGATTCTCCGCATGGCTTTATCGAGAGCCTGGATAGCGGTGATTTCACGGACCCGACCATACGGCTCATCGCCGGCACAGCCTGGCTCTTTGCCAAGGAGGCGCTCGACCAGACGCTCGACGTGCTCGTGCTGGATGAGGCGGGGCAAATTTCGCTCGCGGATGCCCTTGCGATGGGCGTTTCGGCGCGGAATCTCATCCTGCTCGGCGACCCGCAGCAACTTCCGCAAGTCTCTCAAGGCGTCCACCCCCGAAACGCGGGCTGCTCGGTGTTGGAGCACATTCTCGCGGGGGCGGATACGATTCCTCCTGAACGTGGGCTCTTTCTGAACCGCACCTGGCGGATGCATCCGGCTGTGACGTCTTTCATCTCCGAGTTGTCGTACGAAGGGCGATTGCAGTCGGCTCCGGATTGCGAACGGCAAGCCATTCACCATCCGACCTGGGGGCCGGCCGGCTTGCGCTTCGAGCCGGTTTCTCATCGCGGGAATGCTCAGGCGTCCGCCGAGGAAGGCACTGCGATCCTGGAAATCCTGGCACAGCTGAGGGGGGCCGACTACACCGACAAGCACGGCCATACCCGGCCACTGGGCGACGGGGACGTGCTGGTGGTCGCGCCGTACAACATGCAAGTGGAGTTGCTCAGGGGCATGTTGCCGCCGGCGGTTCGCGTCGGCACGGTCGACAAGTTCCAGGGGCAGGAGGCGCCGGTGGTGATCTTCTCGATGGCGACATCGGGTGGTGAGGATTTGCCCCGCGGCGTGGAGTTTCTCTTCAACCGGAACCGCCTCAATGTGGCCATCTCCAGGGCGAAGTGCTTGGCAATTCTCGTGGCGTGCCCGGACTTGCTGGACGTTCCTTGCAATACCATCGAGCAAATGAGCCTGGTGAACGGGGTTTGCCGATTCGTCGAACTGTCCAATACAGCGCCTCTCGGCGTTGCAGGTGTGTAGATCGTAGGTGCGGGACACCGAAAAATAAATAGAGTGGCAACTGAGGGCGCGTTGGCCTCTACACCCAATTGGTCTCTACGAGAAAGTACGCCCCCGATACGGCTCAATCAGCCAAACACCTTCACCTTGCGGGGCAGGGCTAATACGGACGCGGTTTCCATGCTGTGGCAAATATCCCTGTTTGCCAAACCAATTCTCCAGCACATTTGTCAGTATGTTTGGAGTTGCCGATCCATCGTTTGGCTCTTCTTTCAAGACATTGATCGCGATCTTGGCGAACTTCGCATACAACACACGCCCATCGACTGTGACTTTCTGCCAGCCTTGATTTCGCGGGATCGGAGCTTCGTCGTCGCTCCCCAACATAATGATGCCTCGATCCTCGCCAGCATTGATGACGTTGAACAGGTTCTTTCGCTCGTATCTGAACTCGAAATACTCCGCCAGGCGATACTCGACCCGTTCTCGGGCTGCCGCCGCGAATAAATGCAAATCCTCGCAAGTGGGCCCTACGTATCGCATGGTGCCATCTTTATAGGCGAAGTATACCCGGCGTCCGGCCTTGCCAGGGTTAGTCCAAGCCGCAAGCGGATTCTTTTCCAGATAGCCTCGTAGCTTTTGGTAGCGTCCCGTAGGATGGTGTAAAAATCGACGGACCTTGAAAAGAAGCCGTCGCCATGGTTCTTTCCGGTTGTGCAGACCAAGAAAGGACACACCATGACGACGACGAACAACAGCATGACGGTTGGTGAGCTGATCGG
>DATNPP010000387.1:0-4069 GCA_036703175.1 Oscillatoriaceae cyanobacterium | reverse complement strand
CGATCGCCGCTCGGGGAGGGCGACTATACCCCGCAGGGGGGGCCTTGCGGCAAGTCCCCCGGCAGGGTGTATCATTGATCCTGTGGAGAGGCCGGCGGTTTTGAATCGCCGATCGCGCGGCCGAGTCGCCGAGAATTGCCTCGACATCACCTCAAAACGGGCCGCCGGGGCCTTCGCCGCCGCCTCCGCGTTCAGGGAAGACCGCGATGCCGAAAATCGAGGCGTGGTCGGTCGTGCCGTGGTCGTTGACCCACAGGACGCGCAGCCGCGAGGTTCTCGGAGGCAGTTGCAGTGAATAGGAATGGGGTTGCCAGTCCCTGTTCTGAATGCGCTGCGAGGCGTCCACCCATTCTCGACCGTCCCAGGCCTGAATGACGTAGTAGTCTCCGTCGGTCTTGCCGGTCTTGATGACGACGCGGCCGAAGTGGTTCGGGTGCTGGAAGTTCAGATCCAGCGCGGCCCAGCGGGTGCGATAGCCGCCGCTCGCCCACTCCGTGTTCCAGTCTTCATCCGTCGCACGATCCGCTCCGAAGCCGGCCTGGCTCGAGCTCGCGATCGCCGGACCGGACAGATCGTACGTGACCAGGTTCGTTCTGGCGCTGTAAATGTCGACCCCGCCCGGTTGCGCGCCGCCCGCCCAACGGTTGTGATCGCCTCCCGCATTGGGGGCGTAGAGCACGTGATAGAGCGTCACCGGGCTCGAGACCGGCACCGACCCGGCACAACCCCACGTGACCGCCATCAGCAATCCGAAACCCCAACGCCAGTCCAAGCCGCCTTTCATCGCCCTCGCCTCCCTCATTTTCACCGAGCTGAGCTATGTGCTCTCGACGTTTTCACAGGAAAACATCAAATCGATGATGAAAGGCCCCTGTCGAATTTGCACGAGGGAAGCTCTCGATTTTGGGGTGTAGCGGGCGATCGCCTCCTCAGGCCTCAAGCTCGCACGGGCTTCGGTGTCTCTCGACCAGGATCCGGTATCATGCAGGAAACCTCGTCGCGTGTTTCGGAAAGGCAGGCGCCCGTGCTCGAATCGATCGCTCCCGGTGTCGAAAGCTGGACAACCAAAGACCGGGCGCAATTCCGCGCTTTCGCGGTGCACAAGGAGGGCCAGGTCGTGCTGATCGACCCGGTGCCGCTCGACGCCGACGAAGAGAAGGCCATCCGGGCACTCGGCAACGTAGCGGCCGTGTTGTTGACCTGCTACTGGCACGAGCGCGCCACGGCCGAGACCGCCGCACGCTTCGGCGTCCCGCTGTATGCCCATCCGGACGCGATCGCCCGCCTCGAATCCAAGACCGCCCAGCCCTTTCCCGCTCAGTTGCCGCTCGGCCTGGAGCTCCTGGACGCCTCCGGCAGCACGCCGGGCGAAGTCGCCTTCTACCTGCCCGACAACGGCGGCGCGATCATCGTGGGGGACAGCTGGCACAACATCCCGCTAACCCGGATGCCACTCCCCGTTCGCCTGATCCTGAAGTTCGCGATAAAGCTGCGCGACGGCCTGCACCTCTACCCGCCGTCGAAGGCCCACGACTCGCAAGCCTTGATCCGCCAAAGCCGCGAATGGCTCCAACGCCCCGTCGAGCGCCTGATCGTCTCACACGGCGACTGTCTCAACCATGGCGCCAAAGATCCCATGTTGGCACGCCTTAACCAAGGCGCCTAATCTGCCATCAAATCCCCGGCCCAAACTTCCCCGCCTGATAATCCTGAATCGCCTGCATAATCTCCGCCCGCGTGTTCATCACGAACGGCCCATGCGCCACCACCGGCTCCCCATACGGCGTCGCATGCCCGAACAGCAGCACGGCGTCGGTGCGCGCGGCGATCGCCACCTCGTCCCCGTCCTGTTCCAACTCCACCAACTGAAACCCGCGCGCCGCCGTCCCATCGACGTCCACCTCGCCACGCACCACGTACAGAAACACGCTGTGCGCCTGCGGCACCGGAAACACCACGCGCCCGCCCGCCTTCAGCTCGATGGTCATGATCTGAATGTCCGTCAACGGCTGCACCGGCCCCTGTTGCCCCTGCCAGTCGCCCGCGATCAGGTTCACCGTCACTTTCCCGTCGTCGCTCACCACGGCCGGCAACTGGTCCCGCTGCAATCCGACGTATCGCGTCGCCGTCATCTTGAGCCGCGCCGGCAAATTCACCCACAGCTGCAGGATCTCGAGCGGCCCGCCCTGGCGTAGAAACTCGGGCGACGAGAGCTCCGAATGGATGAGCCCGCGCCCGGCCGTCATCCACTGAATGCCGCCCGCCATGATGACGCTCTGGTGCCCGCCTGAGTCTTGGTGCATGAGGTCGCCCTCGAGAATGAAGGTGACCGTCTCAAAGCCCCGATGCGGATGCGGACCGAACGGCAAGCCGTGGTTGTTCGCCGGGTACGTCTGCGGCCCGTGGTGGTTGAGGAAGAGGAACGGATCGACCTGATCGATCGTGGGCCCCGGCACCGGCCGGCGCGTCTGCAAGTCCATGATGTCGTCGCGCAGGGCCTCGTGGAGTCGTTTCACCGTTCGGAGCGTCATCTCGTTTCGTCCTTTCCATGCGGGTCGCCGAGCCATTCTAGCACCCCGAATCGGGGCGATCCGCAGCCGTCCGCCCCTTCAGCCGGCTTGCCCCCTTGCGGCCCCCATGGGCATCTGATATACTGGCCGTACCTTTTCGGGGCGTAGCGCAGCTTGGTAGCGCACCACTTTGGGGTAGTGGGGGTCGTGGGTTCGAATCCCGCCGCTCCGATACAGACACCTCTTGCCATAGCGGCAAGGGGTGTTCTTCTTTTTGGCTCCAATTCCAAACGCTTCTCGCGCGGACACGCGCAGTCGCTTACGAAACCGATGGGAAGTTCGTCAGGAAAGCGGCAAGACCCAGCGTCTTGATGCTCCCCAACCGTGGCTTGAACCTCTATTACATCTATGGTATATTACCTCCATGGAATGGCAGGTTGTCCAGACGGATGTGTTCGAAGTCTGGTTCCTGGCACTCAACGCCAAGGAACAGACCAAAGTTCTGACGGCCATCCTGCAACTTCGGGAGTTCGGGCCAACCCTGCCGTTTCCGTTGAGTTCCGAGATCAAAGGTTCCAGGTATGCCCTACGCCGTTCTCCTCGTTGGCGGCAACAAGGGTGGAGACGATCGCTGGTACAAACGGAACGTTCCACTCGCCGAGCGACTTTTTGAAGCCCACCTCGCGGATCTGAAGGAGGAAGACCATGGCGAAAAAGCTTGAATCACTCCTGGCGCAACTGCCGCCCGAGGTGCTCGATGAGGCCCAGCGGGAGGCCGAGCGTCAGCGCCCTGCGATATTGGCGCTGATGGCCTTGCAGGAACTGCGCAAGCACCGTGAGATGTCGCAGGAGCAGCTTGCCGAAACCCTGGGGATCAAGCAATCAGCCGTCTCTCGTCTTGAACGGCGAACGGACATGTATGTCAGCACTCTGAAAGAGCTGATTGAAGGGCTCGGAGGCGAGCTCCACGTCATCGCGAGCTTTCCGGAGGGGGATGTCGAGATCGCTCAGTTCACAGACCTTGGCAAGGTTGTCGATCTCGAGGGCCACAAGAGCGACCGTTCCCGGAAGAAGGCGCGCCTCTGAGCGGCCATCCTTGCGGGTGCTTGACCACAATCGTGCGCGCGAGGCCGGCCTCGAGGTCGCCTGGGGCGATTTCTCGAAAATACGCAATCGTCGCATCGAGGTGCTGACAGATGGCATGTACTGGATTGAGGCGCAGGGACATGCCCGCTTTCGCTATTCCGAGCGCGCGCAGTTGGCCTTGCCGAATGGACCCGGCCAATATGTTCGCCTCTTGAGAGTCTCAATCAGGGCGTCCGTCGGGAAAGGCGCCTTCGTTCTTCACTCGAGGCATGCACGAATGTAAAAACCCATTTTATCTTCGTGTGCAAGCTCGCGGCAGCGCGACTCTAAGGGGTAGCGTCCCGTAGGATGGTGTAAAAATCGACGGACCTTGAAAAGAAGCCGTCGCCATGGTTCTTTCCGGTTGTGCAGACCAAGAAAGGACACACCATGACGACGACGAACAACAGCATGACGGTTGGTGAGCTGATCGG
>DATNPP010000386.1:0-5800 GCA_036703175.1 Oscillatoriaceae cyanobacterium | reverse complement strand
CTGGCGGGTCAGCACGTCGCCCTCGGGACTGTAGAGCCAGCTGGCCTTGCCCGTGCGATCGAGCTCGGCGACCTGGCGCTTGATCGGGTTGATCAGCAAAAAGCGATCGCCCGGCAGCGCGGCCCATTGATCGATCGAGAGCGCCTGCTTGGGGGGATCCACGACCGCGCCTTTGACCTGCGGCTTCGGCGCCGGCTTGGGCGCCGGCGGCTGAGGCGGCGGCACGGTCGCCGTCAGCTCCTGCGGCTCGGGCAGCACGGGGCTCGGAGCGGCGGCCTGTTGGGCCATCAGGCGCGGGTAGCGCTCCTCCATGAAGGTCTCGAACTCGCCCTGGCTCATGGGCAGCACGCGCAGCACCAGATCGCCGGCGAGATCCTGCACGAACTGGCGCGCGCGCGGATCGCGCGGATTGGACATCGCCACGATCAGCTGGCCGTCCAACTGGTTGAGGGGCAGCACGCCGCGATCGCGGATCAATCGCTCGGGCAGCTGCGCGAGAATCGCGGGGTTGATCGGCACGGCGCCGAGGGTCAAGGGCGCTTCTTCGCTGGCGCCTTGCAGCTGCGAGCGGGCGAACTGGACGTTCTCGGCGGTCACGAGGCCCATCTCGACGAGCGCCTCGCCGAGATCGGGCGGTTCGGGGCACCAGGTTTCGGGCGCCAGGGTGGCGATCGCGAGCGGCATCTCCTTGAGCGGGTAGCTCTTGAGCACGCGGTGCTTCGCGCGGTCCACGGCGAGCAGGTAATGGGCGTCGCGCGTCTCGTAGGAGTAGACGGCGAGGTAGGCGAGCGGCTCGTCCGGCGAGCCGATCAGCGGCAGCGCGGGGCGATCGCCCTCGCCCTTGCCGGGCAGGTTCATGAGGTGCCGCACGCGCAGATCCGGCAGCGAGATGGTCATGAGGCCCATCTCCTGGGCGCCCTTGGTGAACGCCACGACCATGCTCGTGCCGTCGGCGCTCATGGTCAGCGCGCCGAGTGGCCCGGTCGGGAAGAGCTGGTGGCGCACCTTGAAGGTCGTCACGTCGAGAATCGCGAGCCGCGGCGTCAAGCCGTCGGACAGGTAGATCGTGCGGCCGTCCGGACTGATCGCGACACCGATGCCCTTGGTGTGCCCGGCCGCGCGCACGGAGACCGCGCCGCGCTGCTCCTTGGACGAAGTGAGCAAGACGTGCACCGTTCCCGCGCCACGGTTCGCGGCCACGAGGTACTCGCCGCCGTAGGCGGCGTAGAGGTCGACCGGGCCGCCGGCGCCGGGCGGGTGCATAAATGGGCTCGGCAGCGCCGACAGACGTGGGCTGTAGTCGCGGCGCGGCTCTTCACCGAGGTAGAGGAAGGCGCCTTGCGTGGTGGGAATCAATCCCAGGCGCGGCGCGTGGCTCGTCGGCAGCCAGCGTTTCGGCGAGGTGTCCGCGTTCTCGATGACCAGGATGGGGCCGTCCGTGTAGCGGCTGCGGCCCGGCACTTCGGCCTCGGGATCGCCGGGATCGCCCGCGAAAAGGCCGATCGTGCTCTGCACGGTGCCCTTGCGCGGATCGATCACGAGCAGGCTCTTGCCGTCGGCCGAGGGCACGTAGGCGGGCCCGAGCTCGATCGCGTCGGGCGCCTCTTGCTCGCTAAGGCGCGCCAGCGCGTCTTGCAGTTGTTCGGGCGTGATGAGCCCCTGTTGAATCAAAAACTCGCCCAGCAGTTGTTGGGAGAAGTTCGCGTCGATGGAGGGGCTGGGGCTTGGCGCCATGGGGATTCCTTCGGTGGTCAGAAATTACCCTCTTTCTTCCCCGCGAGGCCCCGCGACAAACGGCGGCGAGCCTTGTCTGCAGGAGCGCCCGCACGGGCGGTTTAGAAACATGGGCGCATGGGAAGAAGCCCCCTTGGGCCGACACAGGCCCCATTCGCAGCGCATTTTTCGAAGGAGCTCCTGTTGCAGCGCGTCACGTTGTACACCAAATCCGGTTGCTCGTCTTGCCAGAAAGCCAAGCAATTCTTGATGCGCCAGGGCGTTCACTTCACAGAGCGCGACATTTTCAAGCACCCCTTCAGTGAGAAAGAGCTGCGCGCGATCATCGCGCACAAGCCGCTCGATGAGATCTTCTCCTTCCGGAGCCCGTCCGTCAAGGCGCTGGGCCTCACGGACAAGGCGCTGACGGCCGAGGAGATGCTGTCGCACATGCTGCGCGAGCCGCGCCTGATTCGCCGGCCGCTGCTGACGGCGGGCGAGTCCGTCGTCGTCGGCTACAGCGAGCCCGATTTGACGGCGGTTCTGAGCAACTAGAGCTTCCAGGACTCAGTGGAAGTCGTAGCTGGCGACGGAGGCCGGTGTGACGCCGATCTCGGGCACCCAGAAGCGTGACGCGATCAAATGGACGATGCCGTGTTGCACCTGGAGCGTGCCGCTGACGCCCAGGAACGACGTCGTGACGATCACGCGCTTGTAGCGCGTGAACACCTTCTCCCAGACGACCAAATTGACGAAGCCGGTCTCGTCTTCCAGCGTCATGAACACGACGCCGCCCGCCGTGCCGGGCCGCTGGCGGCAGATCACGACGCCGGCGTAGCGCACGCGCTGCTTGTCGGCCATCTGGGCGATCGTGCGCGCGTCCGGCAAGCGGTGCGCGGTGAGCAGCGGACGCAGCGGCCCGAGCGGATGCCCGAGCGGGCTCAAGCTCGTGCGCTTGTGATCCCAGTTGATCGTCTCGAAAATCGACAGCGTGCGCAAGGCCGGCAGCACCTCCTGGCCGTCGGGCAGCGGCGAGGCCTCCGTGTGCACGAGGCCGCGCACTTCCCAGAGCGCCTCCCGGCGCTCCTTGCCGTAGCAAGCGAACGCGCCGGCCTCGGCCAGAGCGCACAGGGCACGGATGTCCAGCTCCGCCTCCCAGACGAAGGCCTCGAGCGTCTTCGGCGCGAGAGACTTCACCGCTTCGAGGCGCCGGCGCTCGCGATCGCCCAGCCCCTTGACGCAGCGCCAGCCCAGGCGAACGGCGAAATCGTCCCCGTGCGGCTCCATGGTGCTGTCCCACTCGCTCGCGAGCGCGTCGACCGGCAGAAAGACCACGCCCTGGCGCCGAGCGTCCTGAACGATGCTTCCCGCGCTGTAGAAGCCCATCGGCAGCGAGTTCAACAGGCCGCACGCGAACTCGATCGGGTGGTGGCAGCGCAGATAGGCGCCGGCGTAGCTGATCAGCGCGAAGCTCGCGGCATGGGCTTCCGGAAAGCCGTAGTCGGCGAAGCCCTCGATCTGCTTGAAGACCCGTTCGGCGAAGGCGGGCGCGATGCCCTTTTCGACCATGCGGCCGATCAAGCGCTCGCGATGCTTCGCGAGGCTGCCCACCTTCTTCCAGGCCGCCATGTCGCGCCGCAACTGGTCGGCCTCGCCCGGCGTGTAATCCGCCGCGATGATCGCGAGCTTCATGACCTGCTCTTGAAACAGCGGAATGCCCAGCGTGCGCTCGAGCACCGGCTCGAGGTCCTTATGGGGGTAGTCGATCGCCTCCTCGCCGGCGCGCCGGCGCAAATAGGGGTGGACCATGCCGCCCGTGAGGGGGCCGGGGCGCACGAGGCTGATCTCGATGACCAGGTCGTAGTAGCTCCGCGGCTTGAGGCGCGGCAGCATCGACATTTGCGCGCGGCTCTCCACCTGAAAGACGCCGAGGGTGTCGGCGCGCTGCAGCATCGCGAAGGTCGCCGCGTCGTCGGGCGGAATGCGCGCCATGCTGAGCGAAAGCCCGCGATGCCGGCGCAGCAGGTCGAAGACGCGGTGCAGGTGATGCAGCGCGCCGAGGCCCAGCAGATCGACCTTGAAGAGCCCCAGCGCCTCCACGTCGTCCTTGTCCCACTGAATCACGGTGCGCGCCTCCATGGTGCCGTTCTCGATCGGCACCAGCTGGCAAATCGGCTCGTGGCCGAGCAGAAAGCCGCCCGGGTGGATCGAAAGGTGGCGCGGAAAGCCGTACAGCTCGCGGCTGAGCTTGAGCAGCAGCTCGGCGGTGCGCGCGCTCGCGTGCAGGCGGGATTGGCGCAGCGTCTCCTCGTTGAAGGCGCCGTGGTGGCCGCCGACCGCCCGCGCCAGGCGCCCCAGCTCGGTTTCGGGCAGCCCCAGCGCCTTGCCGACGTCGCGCACCGCCGAGCGCATGCGGTAGGTGATCACCACGGCGACCATCGCGGCGCGATCGCGGCCGTACTTCTCGTAGACGTGCTGAATCACCTCCTCGCGGCGCCGATGCTCGATGTCGAGGTCGATGTCCGGCGCCTCGGCGCGCTCCTCGGAGAGAAAGCGCTCGAAGAGCAATCCCATACGCACCGGATCCACGGCCGTCACGCCCAGGCAGAAGCACACCGCCGAGTTGGCCGCGGAGCCGCGGCCCTGGCACAGGATGTCGCTCGCCTCGCAGTACTTCACGATCTCGTGCATGGTGAGAAAGTAGCCGCCGAAATCGAGCTTCTCGATCAGCGCCAGCTCGTGTTCGAGCTGCTGGATCACGTCGTCGGGCACGCCGTCCGGGTAGCGCTTGTGAGCGCCTTCGAAGGTGAGCCGGCGCAGGTGCTCGTGGGTCGTCGTGCCGTCGGGCAATCGCTCGGAGGGGTAGCGGTAGCGCAAATCGCTCATGGCGAAGTCGCAGCGCGCGGCCACCTCGAGCGTGCGCGCGACGGCCTCGGGATCGTCCGCGAAGCGTTGCGCGAAGGTCTCGCCGTCGCACAGCGCGAACTGGTCGTTCGGCTTGAGGTGCTTGCCGGCCGCCATGAGCGTGCAGCCATGGCGCAGGCTCGTGAGGACGTCTTGCAGCGCGCGCCGATCGGGATGGTGGTAAAGCACCTCCATGCCGGCGACGATCGGCAGGCCGTAGGCGGCGGCGCGCTCGCGCAGACGCGCTTCGAGGGCTTCCTCTTCCGCGTCCTGATGACGGGCCACGAGGGCGTAGAGGCGATCGCCGAACGCCGATTTGAGATCCGCGGCGAGCGCATCCGGCGCCACCTCGTCCGCGAGGCGGCTGCCCATGCCGCCCCAGAGCGCCAGCAATCCTTCCGCGTGCTGCTGGACCTCCTCCCAGCTCACCCGGCTTTGCCCCTTTTCGCTGCGCAGGCGGCCAATCGAGATCAAACGGCACAGGCGCGCGTAACCCTCGCGGTTCTGGACCAGCAGCACGATGAAGGAGCCGTCCTCCAGCGTGATCTGCGAGCCGATGATCAGCTTGATGGGCTTGCCGCGCGCCTCGAGATGCGCGCGGACGACGCCGTAGACGCCGTCACGATCCGTGAGGGCGATCGCCGGCAAGCCCAGGCGCAGCGCCTCGGCGACCAGCTCGTGCGGATGGCTGGCGCCTTCCAGGAACGAAAAGTTGGACTTGGCCCAGAGCGGCACGTACATCTTGGTGGTTCATCCAACAATCGATTGGGCCCCGCCCTAGAAAGGGCGATTGCCCCGCTGACGTTCCGCTCGACGAGGCGTCCCGTCGGCACCAGAAGCAAACTGGCTGGCAAAACGAGAATTTGCGCCCCCAAGCATCGCCCCCCGATAATAGAACATGTGTTCGACACAGGCAAGCTGGACGCAAGCCTATCAAGCATCCCGGTCAGCCCCAGGACGCCTAAATATTCGGATAGCCCAGAAGGAAGAAGTCGTGTTTTCAAACAAGACGGTGATTGGGGTTCGAGCAGCGATCGGCAAAGGTAGCGTCCCGTAGGATGGTGTAAAAATCGACGGACCTTGAAAAGAAGCCGTCGCCATGGTTCTTTCCGGTTGTGCAGACCAAGAAAGGACACACCATGACGACGACGAACAACAGCATGACGGTTGGTGAGCTGATCGG
>DATNPP010000385.1:0-2595 GCA_036703175.1 Oscillatoriaceae cyanobacterium | reverse complement strand
CGCCCCTTCGGCGGGCGCGAAGGTCTTGAGGGCGAGATCGGCGTCCAGCTCGCGATCGTGGACCGCGTGGACCTCGCCCATGCCGCCGGCCCCCAGCAGTCGACGGTACTCGTAACGCGGTGGCAATGACAGCATGCAGATCCTCGGGTCAGGGGCTCGTATGCGCATTATACCGCCGTCCGTCGATTTGGACTATAATGAGCCCCGTACGAAGGCGCCGATTCCCTTGCAAAACCGCGACACCTACCAGCGCTCCACGGGCCTGCTGCACAACAACCAAGGTGGCACGCGCCCCCTTGGCGGCAGCGGCACGCGCCCGCTGCTCGATCCGCAGGCGCTGCGGCAACAACTGGAAGCCATTCTCGAGCGCGGCCGCACGACGATCGAGGGCCTGGAACAGCGCGTCGAGATCCTGCTTCATGGCTGCAATCTGGTCAACGTGCCCGTGCCGGGCCTCGGCGAGGTCGTGTTCAAGCATGCGCGCACGCCCAAGGGCGATCAGCTCGCGACCTACGTCGGCCAGAAGGTCAGCACGGTGCCCGACATGGCCAAGAAGGTGCGCGTCGTGGTCTTCCGCTTTTACGACGCCTGCAACGTCGCCGAGCGCGTGCGCGTCGCGCTGGAAGAAGACCAGCCCAATCAGATGCTGCTCGAGGAGCTGCGGCTGAAGCTGACCTTTCTGGGCCACTTCTCGACCGAGTTCAAGGACGATCCGGTGCTCTCGCAGATGTTCCCGCCGCCCAAGACGACGGCCTCGCTCGAAAAGGCGGCGCCTGTCTCGACGATCGAGCGGCTGCGGCAGAAACAGGCCCGCGAGGAGGTGCTGCACAAGGCCGAGATCCTCGCCAAGAAGCTCGAGCCGAAGATCGAGATCGCCCGGCTCGCGCTGCAGATGATCCGCCAGCCGCGCGGGCTCGACATGGGCTCGTTGTTCAGCCCGCAGACCCGCACGGCGCGGCTTCTGGCGCTGGGCGCGGGCAACGATCAAGAGGTCATCGCCAAGCTCACGCAGCTCGACGAGCGCTTCGCCAAGCTGCAAGCCGAGCTCGACAAGGCCCGCAAGGGCGGCCCGGTCGAACCGCTCAAGGAGCTGCTGTTCCCGCTCGGCCAGGTCGCGCTCGAGGCGCGCAAGCACGTCTTGTTGAAGGACCTCTTTCCCTTCGGCGAGCAGGATCTTTTTCCGGGCGGAGGCGCCGAAAGGCCCAGTTAGGGGGCTCGCTCGCCGGGTACAAGACCAAGGTTCCCGATGCTCACGAGGATGCCCTTTCCGCGATGATTCAACAGAGCCCGCTTTCCTGCGCACCCGAAGGCCTGGAGTATCTCGGCGAAGGCGGCATGGCCGTCGTTTACCGCGGGCTCGACGCGGAGGGCGAACCGGTCGCCGTGAAAGTGCTGCGCGAGGCGCTGCGCGGGGATGCCGAGGCGCAACGGCGCTTCAAGGCCGAATATCGCGTGCTCGCGGCGCTCGATCATCCGGGCATTCCCGCCGCGCACGGCCAGGGCCTTTCGGCCGAGGGCCTGCCCTACTACGCCATGACGCTCGTGGGCGGCGAGAGCCTCGAGGCGCTGGGCCCCGTGGACGCCGAGCAGGCGCGCGCGTTGCTCGCCGAGCTGCTGCCGATTCTGAGCCACGTTCACCGCCGCGGGCTGGTGCATGGCGATCTCAAGGCCGAAAATCTCATGCGCGCCGAAGACGGCCGTCTGATGCTGATGGACTTCGGCCTCGCGGGCCCGGCCGGCGCGCGCCCGCACGGCCTCGAAGGCACCGTGACGCATCTGGCGCCCGAATTGATCCAACGCGGGCGCGCCGATCAGCGCACCGACCTCTACGCGCTCGGCGTGATCCTCTACAAGTGGCTCACGGGCCAACTGCCGATTCTCGGCGCGAGCCCGGCCGAGACCCTGCGCGGCCAGGTCGAGACGCTGCCCGCGCCGCCGAGCACGCTCGTGTCCGGACTCGATCCCGAGCTGGACGGCTTGACGCTGCGCTTGCTCGCCAAGCGCCCGCAAGACCGGCCGCAGTCCGCCAACGAGGTGCTGCGCACGCTGGGCTTCGAGGCCGAAGAAGAGACGCTCGCGCTGCCGTTGCAAGCGGCTTTCGTCGGTCGCGCCGGGATTCTGGGCGAATTGCTCGCCCACGTGAGCCCGCTCGCGGCGGGCCAGCGCTCGCGCCCGCTGCTGCTCAAGGGAACGAGCGGCAGCGGCAAGACGCGCTTGCTCGAAGAACTGGCCCAACAGGCCCGCGCGTTGGATCTGGCCGTGGTGACCGGCCGCGCCCCTGCGGGCGGCGCGCCCTGGGGCTTGTGGCTCGACCTGTGCCGTGAGCTCACGGCCGTCGCGCGCACGCGCGTGCCCGACGAGGGCGCCGCGCTCGAGGCGGCGCTCGCCCCCCTTGCGAGCGCGCCCGACGCCGGCGCGGTCCAGGCGTTCGAGGCGGCGCTCACGCGCGTCGTTCAGGCGATCGCCCGCCGCCAGGGCCTTTTGCTGCTGCTCGACGACTGGGAGCAGGCCGACACGGCGAGCCGGGACCTCGCGCTCGCGCTGAGCGCGAAAGACGCGCCCTCGGGCTGGATTCTGGCCGGCCATGCGAACGCC
>DATNPP010000353.1:0-7718 GCA_036703175.1 Oscillatoriaceae cyanobacterium | reverse complement strand
GCATGGCCTCTACCATTTGCTCTACACGGGCGGGAAGCTCACGCTCACGCCGCAGGAGGCCGCGAGCGCGTCGACGGTGCTGGCGCGCGCCGGCATCACGCACGTGATTCTGCACCGCGTGCCCGGCATGCTCGACGGCCGACTTTACGATCGCCTGGAGGCCCAACTGACAAGCTTGTTTGGTCCGCCGGTTTACCAGGACGGCACCATGGCGGTGCACCGAACGCACGCTCGCACGCTATAATGGCTCCTTAAAAGGAGCCCGGATGAAGAAGAGCAAACTGGACCTGGTCGAATTCGGCGGATGGCCGCTGTGCGTGCGATTGACGAACGGCGTGATCGAGATTTACGCGACCACCGAGGTGGGGCCGCGCATTCTGCGTGCCGGCTTCGTGGACGGCCCGAACATGTTCTACGTGAACCCCGACGAGCAGGGCCTCGTGGGCGGCGACGAGTGGCGCCTGTTCGGCGGCCACCGCCTCTGGCACGCGCCCGAGGCCATGCCGCGCACGTATCAGCCGGACAACGCCGCGATCGAGGCGACGCTCGAAAAGGGTTCCTTGCTGCTGCGCCCGATGCCCGAGCGCATGACGGGCATTCAAAAAGAGATGGTCGTGACGCTCGGTCCCGCCGAGACCGAGGTGCGCATCACGCATCGGCTGACGAATCGCGGGCCCTGGCCGGTGACGCTCGCGCCGTGGGCGCTTTCGGTGATGGCGCCCGGCGGCTTCGCCGTGATGCCGCAGGCGCCTTTCAAGCCGCACGAGGAGTCGCTCGCGCCGGCACGGCCGATGGTGCTCTGGCACTACACGGACATGGGCGATCTGCGCTGGCGCTGGGGCCGCCGCTTCGTCACGCTGTTGCAGGACGCGAGGTCCGAGACGCCCCAGAAGGCCGGCGCCGCGGTGTCGGACGGCTGGCTGGCGTATTGTTTCGAGGGCGAGGTCTTCATCAAGCGCTTCGCGTACGATCCGCACGCGCAGTATCCGGATTTCGGCTCCAACGCCGAGATGTACACGGACGCGCGTTTCCTCGAGATCGAGTCGCTCGGCCCGCTCGTCACGCTCGCGCCCGGCGCCAGCACCACGCACGAGGAGCACTGGTATCTGCACCGGGCTGAAATTGCGCCGACCGAGGATTCGATCGCGGATCGCCTGTTGCCGCTGGTTCAGCAGACCACGCAGCCGTCGCTCCAGCCTTCTTCCTAGCCTTGGAAGCTACTGCTGCGGCTCTTGCCCGGCCTTGAGCTCGAAGGCCGCGAGCGAGAGCTGGCCGGTGCCGCGGCTCGGCGGCAGCGGGCCGCGGCTCTCGACCTTGGCGATCACGCGGGCGGTGAGGTGGTTCTTGGCGGTGCCCGTGTAGACGCCGCTCATCGGCGTGACGTCCGCGTAGTCTCGCCCCAGGGCGACCGTCACGTAGGTCTCGTCCACGCGGCGCGCGTTGGTCGGATCGTAGGCCACCCAGAGGTCGCGTCCCGAGGCCGGATCGGCGACCAGCACCTCGACCCAGGCGTGCATGAGGCCCTCGGCGGGCAGGTAACCCGAGACGTAGCGCGCGCTCATGCCGGCCGCGCGGCAGATCGCGAGCATGACGTGCGCGTAGTCCTGACAAACGCCGCGCCCCAGCGCGAAGGCCTCGACCGCGGTGGTGCCGACATGCGTCACGCCCGCCTCGTAGCGGAACTGCGCGTGCACGGCGCGCAGAATGGCCTCGGCCAGGCGCGTGGATTGCCGGTTTTCGTCCTGCAGACGGCGGGCGATCGCCCGCATCCCCTCGGACGCCTCCGTGAGCGCCGTGGCCGCCGTGTACTCGGCCGGCCCCGCGATGCCCTCCTCGTCCATCAACGCCACGCCGCCCAGCGCCAGCGCGCCCTCGGCGTGGTGCACGGCGATGTTCTCGACGAGCATCTCGACGCGCCCGCTCAGAGTGCCGTGCACCTCCGCGTGCTCGAGCTGCCAGACCTGGTTGCCGAACGCGTCGAGTTGCTGGCGCTCATCGCCTTGCGGCGCCAGATGCCAGCTCACGTCCAGCACGCGCTGGCGCCCGTAGCGCGAGGGCGGCACGAGGCGCAAAATCGTGCGCACGTCGCGAATCGGCGCCTCGTAGGTGTAGGTGAACTCATGCACCACGCGCACGATCGCCTGGAGCGGCGTGACCGGCAACGCGGGCGCAGGAAAGGCCTTGCGGCGCTGCGGCAGACCGGCGGCGGGCTGGCTGGGCGCGTCGGCGTAGCGGAAGTAGGTGCGGGCGATCGCGTCGCTGATGCCGTCCAGACGCTCCGCGAGGCCGTCGAGGTAGCTTGCGAGTCCCTCGCCGTCAATGTCCGGCATGGCGGCGAAGGCCATGTCGGCCGCGAACTGTCCGATCGCGCGTTCCGGCGCGCTGTTGCCGCCGGGCGGCACGACCAGCGCGAGCGAGCGCTCCAGGCTGCGGGCGCAGTAGCGCACCGAGCGCGGAAAGCGCTCCGAGAGCAGCAGAAAGCCGGCGATCGCCGACGGATCGAGCCCCGCGCGCGTCTCCTTGCGATAGGCCTCGTACGCGCTCGCGCTCTTGAGCACGGCCAGGCACTGCGTGAAGGCGTCCAGCGCGACCGGCTCGCCGCTGTCCGTCAGCGCGGGCGCGCGCAGCAGCCGCACCGTCCAGCCCGCGCGCTCGATGTCGCGGCCCATGCGGTAGAAGGCCAAGCGCTCGTCGTGCAGCATCGTCGAGTCGATCACGCCGGCGAGCGTGTAGCCCGCGTCGCGAATCTCGCGCAGCACGTCGTGCGGGCTCTCCCAGAAGGCCTGCCGGCCGATGCCCTTGAGCGCGTGGAAGAAGCGGTTGATCTGGAACCAGACCTCGCTCGAGAGCTGGTCCTGGACCGTACGGGCGTTCTCGCGCGCGGCCGCCATGCAGGCGACCATGCTGTTGGGGTTCTCGGCGTCGAGGGTCCAGAACTCCAGCGCGTCGGGAGGCGTGAGCGCGCCGTAACGGCTGCGGAAGAGCACCAGATCCCCGCTTTGCTGCAGCAAGCGCGTCCAGGTCTCGACCTCGAAGGCCGGATCGGGGTTCTCGACGAGCAGATGCCGGTGCACCATGGCCGTGCGCGCGGCGTACTCCGCGCGCTCGACGTAGCGTCCGATCCAGAAGAAGGCCTCGGCGGTGCGGCTGAGCATCATTCCTCCCCGTAGAGCACCCAGGTGTCCTTGCTGCCGCCGCCCTGGGAGGAGTTGACGACCAGCGACCCCTTGCGCAGCGCCACGCGCGTCAATCCGCCCGGCAACACCGTGATCTCCTCGCCCGTGAGCACGTAGGGGCGCAGGTCGATGTGGCGCCCCTCGAAGTGCGGCGCGGATTGCTCACCGTCCACCAAACTGGGGTGGCGCGAGAGCGAGACGACGGGCTGCGCGATGTAGTTGCGCGGATGGGCCTGCACCTTGGCGCGGAACGCCTCGCGCTCGGCGGCCGTCGCGTGGGGGCCGATCAGCATGCCGTAGCCGCCGGCCTCGTTGACGGCCTTGACCACGAGCGTGTCGAGGTGTTCCAGCACGTAGGCGCGATCGCGCGCCTCGCCGCAGAGGTAGGTCTCGACGTTGGGCAGGATCGGCTCCTCGTTCAGGTAGTAACGGATCATGCGCGGCACGTAGCAGTACACCGCCTTGTCGTCGGCCACGCCCGTGCCGACCGCGTTCGCGAGCGCGACGTTGCCCGCCATGTAGGCGCGCATCAGGCCCGGCACGCCGAGGATCGAATCCGAGCGGAAGGTCTCGGGGTCCAGAAACGCGTCGTCGACGCGCCGGTAGATCACGTCGACGGGCTTGAGGCCGCGCGTGGTCTTCATGTACACGCGGTCCTGCTCCACGACGAGATCCTGGCCCTCGACCAGCTCGACGCCCATCTGCAGCGCGAGGAAGCTGTGCTCGTAGTAGGCGGAATTGTAGACGCCCGGCGTCAGGATCACGACCGTGGGGTCGTCCTTCGCGCGGGGGGCGATCGCCTTGAGGTTCTCGAGCAGCTGGTGCGGATAATGATCCACGGGCCGCACGCGCATCTGCGCGAAGATCTGCGGAAAGACCTTCTTCATCACGCCGCGGTTCTCGAGCACGTAGCTGACGCCCGAGGGGCAGCGCAGGTTGTCCTCGAGCACGCAGCTCACGCCCGCCGCGTCGCGCACCAGGTCGATGCCCGCGATGTGCACGAAGATGCCGCCCGGCGGCACGAAGCCCATCAGCTCGCGCCGGAAGTTCGCGGCCCCCTCGATGAGTTCGCGCGGCACGACGCCGTCCTTGAGAATGCGCTGCGGGCCGTAGACGTCCGCGAGAAAGTGATTGAGGGCCGCGAGCCGCTGCTTGAGGCCCGCGTCCAGATGCGCCCACTCGCTGTGCGGAATCACGCGCGGCAGCAGGTCGAACGGGAAGATGCGCTCGGTCTGACGCTCGTCGCTGTAGACCGTGAAGGTGATGCCCTGTTGCAGAAAGGCGGCGTCGGCCAGGCGACGCCGCACCTCGAATTCTTCCGAGCTCATGGCCGCGAGGGACGCGAGCAATCGGCCGTAATGCGGCCGCGGCACGCCCGGCGCCTCGAAGATCTCGTCGTAGAAGCTGTCGAGCTGGTAGTCGGCGAACAGGCTGTTCACGAGGGTCTCCGCGTCGGGGGCGCGGAAGTTATACCCGTCAGGCGAGGGTACCCCACGGGGCGCCGCCGTCAGGTGTGGGCGATCGCCGGAGTGCCGGTGCGCGTGCGCCGGCGCGCGAGGTGATCGACCATGCGGGCGATCGTGGCGTTCACGGGCGCGCTCAGGCCGTTGCGACGCGCGAGGCGCTCGACGGCCGCGTTGAGGTACGGCATCTCCGTCGCGTCGCCGCGGCGCAGATCCTGAAGCATCGCGTTCCAGTTGTCGCGCGTGTTGGCGAGCGCGGTGAACACGCGCGCCACGTCTTCGTCTCCGAGTGTCACGCCCTCGGCCGCCGCGACGGGCAGGGCCTCGCCGAGGACGTCGTCCACGATCGCGCGCAGCTCGGGCGACTCGAGAATCGCGCCGTTGCGCTCGTCCATGATCGTGCAAATGCCGCTCACGGCCAGATTGAGCAGCACCTTGCGCCACTCGACCTCGGCGACCGAGCCGCCCTCGCGCGCGCGCAGCCCGGCGGCATTCAACAGTTCCGTGATGAGGCGCGCGGCGCCGGTCGCGCCGATCTCGTCGGCCCCCAGCTCGAAGAGCGGCGCGCCTGCCACGATCGCGCGGCGTTGCTCTTCGAGCGTGACGCCGACCCAGCAGGTGATGCGCACGAGCTGGGCCTTCGGAATGTAGTGGCGCACGAACTTGTGGATGCCCAGGCCGTTTTGCAGCAATCCCACGGTCTGCCCGTGGTGTAGCGCGGCGGCGAGCGGCACGACGAGCTTCTCGAGGTCCGTGGCCTTGGTCGCGATGAGCACGATCGCCTCGGGCGGCAGCACGAAGCGCGGGCCGAGCGACTCGACGGGCAGCCGGTACTCGCCCGAGTCCGCGCCGGCCAGCTCGAACCCCGCGTCGGCAAGGAGCCTGGCGCGCGTTGGTCGTGCCACCAGCGTCACGGGCGTGACTCGGCTGAGGTGGGCGGCCATGTAGAGGCCGATGGCGCCCGCGCCGATGACGTAGACGGGAGGAAGAGACGCGTGAGCCAAGGAGTCGCTCCAGTCGAAGAAGCCGGCGCTAAAGACATCGGCATGGTACGACCGTCCGAAGATTTTGAAAAGGCCTTAGGGCGCGAGCTCCGCCAGACTTCCGCCGCCCGCGATCCAGACGTGGTGCTCCTGGTCGAACGCGAGCGTCGAGGGAAAAACGCCACCGGTCGAGTAGCTGCCGACGATCGAGCCGTCCGGCTTGAGTTTTGCCGCGTAGTCCGTGCTCGAGATCAACACCCAGATGCCGCCGTCCAGCGGGTCGACGCCGATCGCCGTCAACCCGCCGCCGACGGTCGTCGTTCCGACCAAGCTTCCGTCTGCATGCAGATGGCTCACGGTGCCGGCGCTGTTGTTCGCCACCCACACGTCGTGGTTCGCGTCGACCGCCACGCCGCCCGGGCCGGCGCCGACGCTGAAGGGTCCGGAGACCACGCCCGCCGACGAGATCTTGAAGACGTCGTTGTTTTGCGTATCCGTCACCCACACGTCGCCGGAGCCCGGATCGACGGCCAGCCCGGAGGGCTCGCCGCCCACGAAAAAGGGCGAGCCCGAGACCGCGGTCCCGCTCGCCGTCAGACATGAGACGTTGCCGCCGAACAGATTGGCCGTCCAGACGCGATGCTGGCCGTCCACGGCGACGCCGCCGGGCAGGAAGCCGACCGCGTAGGGGCCGGCAATCTGGCTTCCCAGGATTTTCCGCACGTCGCCGGCGAACGCGAAGTTCGCCACCCACACGGCCCCGTCGGACGGATCGATCGCGACGCCGCGCGGCTGGCTGCCCATCGTGTCCGAGGCGATGAGCTGGCCGCTCGTGGTGTACTCGCTCAGGCGGCTGTCGTGCTGGTTGGTGACCCAGAGGTGGTCCTGCGGATCGACGGCGATGCCGAAGCTGCTCTGGCCGAGGTTGTAAGTCGCGAGCAGCGTGCCGGTCGGCGGCACCAGCGGCGGAAACGAGGGGGTGACGATCTGCTCCGTGCCGTCGGCGCGCGGCACGTAGAAATCGGGAATCGTCGAGACCGTCGTGCCCGTGTTGCTGTGCACCTTGAGCGAGAGGGCGTAGTGCACGCCGCCGCGCGCGTTGTCGATGGTGGCCGTGTGGTTCGGCGTGTAGCTCGCCGTGAGGCCCGGCGTGCCCGAGGCGTCTTGAAGCGTCGCGTCGAGCTGCGTCACCCAACTGGGCACGCTGCCGGGTGAGGTGACGTTGGACGGCAGGACGATCGAGAGCGCGAAGGGCACGTCGTCCAGCTGGAGCGTGACCTGGCGATTGACCAGCGGGGGCGAGGCGCTCAGATCGAACGCCGTCGTCGCGGGATGGGCCGCGTTGAGCACGGTGTCCGACGCGGTGCCGCTGGCGTCGCCGCGTGCGACGATCACGGCCTCGTACTGCTCGCCCGGCTGCAACTGCGGAAAGGTCGCCTGGGTTTGTGGCGCGGGCTTTTGCAACAACACGGTCGCCATCGGCGTGGGCAGGTCCTCGTAGGTGTCGCTCGCGGCGTTGTAGCGCTTGACGTCGACGTCGTACTCGTAGACGTCGCCGGCTTTCCAGGCGTGGGCGATCGCCTGTGTGTGGCGCGCCGTCCGGATCGTCAGCGTGGGAACGGACGACCCTGCCGGCCCGAGCACGAGCGCGGGTTGCGCCGGCATGCCGGCGCAACCGGCGAGCAGCAGCGCGGGCAGCCAGAAGCGCCGCCTCATGGCCCGACCGCCAGCGTCGGCGAGGCGCTCGGATCGGTTAGTCCGCCGTCCTGCACGATCACGCCCAGGCCCGGCGGCGCCGGCGCACTGGGCGCGCCGCCTCCGCCCGAGTAGCCGCCGATGTGCGGGGTGGGGGACGGCGAGGGCGCGGGCGTCGCAGGCGCGCCCGAGGTCGCGATCGGGCGCGCGGTCGGCGTCGCTGCCGGAGCGACGGGAATGGCTTGCAGCACGAAGTTCCAGCTCGGCGCGGCGTCCAGGCCGGCGGAGCCGACGCAGCCGAGCAGAAGAAGCGGCATGAAGAGCAGCAGGAAAGCAGAGGCCCGCAAGGTTGTCACCTTCGAGGACGACGCGTCCTCTTATGGTAATTTACCCGCAACGAT
>DATNPP010000348.1:0-15615 GCA_036703175.1 Oscillatoriaceae cyanobacterium | reverse complement strand
AGCCCGAAGAGTCGTGAGCGACGAGGACCTCGCCCCCAGCCTCGGCGGCGACGGCGGCCCCGAGCTGGCACCCGCGCTGGGCGCGACGCCGCCTTTGGGCCGCGCCTGGTGGCACAGCCTCAAGGGGCCCATCTCGGTGCTGCTCGCCGATCTCGAGCGCGGCACCCCGACCGTGCGCCGCCGCGCCGCCGAGGCGCTCGTGCGCATGGGCGATCGCCGCGCCGTGCCCGCGCTGGCTGAGCGCTGTCGCGACGAACATCCCGAGGTACGCTTGGCGTGCGTCAAGGCGCTCGCCCGCCTGGGCGGCGACGGCGCGCTGCCGGCGCTGCACCGGGCCTGCCAGGACAGCCACGCGCACGTACGATTGGCGGCCGCCGAAGGCGTCGCGCGGCTGGGGAACGAGAGTTCGCTGGGGGTGCTCGAGACGTTGCGCGGCCACGCCTGCGATTACGGGCTGCCGTCGGACGTCGTGGCGGTGGAGCGGGCGATCGCCGAACTGACCCGCCGTTTGGGCTGAAGCGCCGCCGGCCCGGGATTGCCCGACGCGAGCGCAGGGAATAAGACAGACACGGAGAGCACGCGTGGATCAGCCCCCCAAGAAGAAGGAGCCCAAGCTTCCGACCTGGACCGAACAATCGGTCCCTGAGCGCGTGCGCCCGGGCCAGACGCATCCGCTCGAATCGAGCGACATCGACGGATTGCTGCCCGCCGCGGACCCCGTCGTCAAGGCCGGTTACGGCCGCTCCGGCACGCTGCCCACGCGCCCGCTGCTGAACCGCGAGGGCGACGGCACCGACGCGCTCGTGATTCAGCGCGGCACGCGCCACACGCGCGTGCTCAACTTCGAGGCCGAGGGCGTCCACTGGCGTGCCGGCTTCGCGCATGAGCCCGTGCAGACGCCCATCGGGCAATATTTGCCCTCTCCGCTGCCGCCGGAGACCGAGTTGCAGCCGGGCAACGGCTTCGTGCTGCGGCCGGTCGAAAACGCGCTGGAGGTCGTGCTGCGCGACATGCTGCCGCGGCGATTGGGCGCGCTCGAAGAGGAGATGTTCGGCCACAAGCGCGATCTCGGCCACACCTACCTCTACTTCATTCCGCAGCCCAGCGGCGCCACGGTCGGCATGATCGCCTGGTACCTCGCGGGCCCCAGCAGCAAGGCTCACCTCGTCTATCTGCAGACGGACGTCCGCAAGGCGGACACGCGGCTGCTCGACGAGATGCTCAAGACCTTTCGCGCCTCGCTCGCGGCGCGCCAGGAGCCGGGCGCCAGCCTGCGCAGCTTCGATTTTTGGGCCGAGCTGCGCGAGGCCTCGGTGATGGTCGAATCGACCCTGCGCAACTCGTCGATCGCCCGCAACTCGGCCGAGGTCAAGCAGCGCGTTTCAGCGGCGCGCGATCGCGCCGAGTCGCGCCTCTACCAGGGGCTCACGGGCAGCATCGAAGTGGCCGGCGTCGCGTTGGCCTTTCTGGCCGTGCGCGTGCCACAGATGGCGATCGCCGGATTGGTGCGCGGCGGCAGCCGGGCGATCGTCTGGGCCGTCAAGGCCGTGGACGGCCTACTGGGTGGAAAGCGCGAGGGGCCTTACGGCTGATCTTCGGCCGTGATGCGGTCGTACTCGGTGAAGCGATGCTGCGGATTGCCCAGGAAGATCGCCGCGGGCGGATCGCCGGCATCCTGGCGCACGAAGACCGCGAAGCCCCCCTGCCCGGCCGGCTTCACGCCGACGCCCCAGACGAGATCCGCGCTCGAGAAGACGAAGCCCGTGTCCTTGAGGCCCTGGGGGCCGACGGCGTTGTCCGTACGCCGATACACGAAGTCCGAGCCGTTGTGATCGTGGTAGAGGGCCCGCGGCGGCATTTTGCGGCCGGCCTCGAAGTGCTGAATGGCCTTGCGCAAACTGTCCGCCCAGGCGGCGGCCAGCAGATCCGGGCTCGAGTAGTGATCCACGCGCGCATGCGCGGCGTCGACGCTCACGATCGGAAAGCGGCCCCAGACGACCACCGGCGTCACGCCGTCGCGCGTCACGCCCACGTCTCCGGCGCTGAGCTCGGGATGGTGCACGAGCACCTGATCGAGCCGGCTCTGGACCACCTGCGCGCGCTGCTGAATCGATTGGCCGTCATAGGGCAGACGAATCAGCAATACGGCCGACGTCCCCAATCGCACGGGAACGGCCGTGTCCGAGGCCACTTTGGGCGCGGGCGTCGTCGTTGCGGCCGTGTCGGCGCGCTCCTCGATTCTGGGCGGTGCCTGCGGCGCCTCGGGCGCCCCGGGCGCTCCGGCCGGCGGAGCCGCCTCGGGCTGCGCCGGCGCGTTCTGCTCGGCGGGCGGCGGCGTCTGGGCCACGTTGCCGCCGCCTGCGGCGATGACGGCCAACGACGGCGTGGCGAGGGCGAGCAACAGCGCGGGCGCGAGAACGAGGGCTTGGCGCATGACTTCTCCTTGAATGCTGAGCCCTCCATTCTCACGGTCCGCCCGTTTCCCTGTCAAGCGAGGCGCGGCGCGGCGTGAAATTTAAAGTGGCCTTGCGAGACATTTAAGCCCCGCTTTACCTCCACCCGGCAAGCGCCTCGACGACTCACGCGATAAAAAGCATGGACCCAGTTGGAGGAAGTCATGCGCCGTTTGAAGTCGCTCGCGATCGCCTTTGCCGCCGTTTTCGCGGCAGGCTGCGGCCATGTGAGCGCGGTGCAGCCGATTGGCGCCACGGGCGGCATGGTCAGCGCGCACAGCGCCGGCTCGCTCACTTCGAGCTATGCGGGCTCGCCCTCGCTGACGACCACCGCGGGCGGCGCCCAGCTCTCAGGCGCCGGCGCCCTGGTCGGCCAGGTGCTCGACACGAATCATCAAGGCGTTCCCGGCGTGACGGTCGTGCTGCAGCCGGGCGGCGTGAAATTGTTGACCGACGCCTCCGGCAGCTACCACGCCTCGGGCGTGCCGGCCGGCAACTACACCTTCCAGGCGATGGCGACCGGCCTCGTGCAGGCGATGCCCGTCGGCATGATGGTGCAAGCCAATACGCAGACCAGCGTGCCGCCGATTCTGATGGTGCCCGGCCAGGGCCCCTCGGGCGTCTCGAGCATCACCTTCACCGAGGACAGCCACTTCGGCCAAATCGGGCACGATCCCGGCTTGCTCAAGGCGCCGGTCGGCCTCGCGGTGCGTTCCGGCGACGTGCTGGCGCTCGACGTCAACACGAGCTTTCTGGTGAACACGGGCATCGTGCGGCAGTACAACGGCGGCACGGGCGCCTTCGAGGGCAAGTTCGGCGATTACTCGGGCTTTCTGGGCCTGTCCGAAATGAAGAGCACGGTCAAGGCGATCGCCGTCGATTCCAACGGCAATCCGCTCGTGCTCGACAGCGGCAAGATCTGGCGCTTCAAGCCCAACGGCACCAAGGACACGACCTTCAACCTGTCGGATTCGAATGCGGTCGGCATCGCCGTCGATCCGCGCGGCGGCATCTACACGGCCGGCCCGGGCGGCGTTCAGCGCCTCGACAGCACCGGCCAGAACGCGACCCCCGTGGGCGGCCTGGGCGATTGCAAGGCGATCGCCGCGGCTCCGGACGGCTTGTGGGTCTCGACCGGCGGACAGATTCAGAAGATCGGCTACGACGGCACCCCCGGCGTCGCCTTCGGCCCCAGCGGCGGCGCCGCGCAAGACGCGTTCGGCGACGCCTGCGGCCTCGCGGTGGACAACCGCAACGGCGAGGTGATCGTCTGCGACAAGGGCGCCCGCAACGTGTACGTGTACGACGCGGCCGGCTCGCTGGTCGGCAAGATCGGCCAGGGCGTGCTCGAGACGCCGGTCGCGGCCGGGGTCGATCCGAACGGCTCGGTCTACGTGCTGGACCAGGGCAAAAAGGAAATCTACAAGTTCTCGCCGACGAGCGCGCAGTAGGCCTTTCACTGCGTCGATGGCGCGATGCCCTCGCGACGCGAGGCCCGTTTGTCGCCTCGATTTGCGGCGTCGATCGGCTAGACTGTCCACGACGGTGACGCCAGCGGCGCGCGGGCGAAGGGCCGGGAGACGCAGGAGCGATGCGGATTGCCATCCTGGCCCCCATATGGGAGCGGGTGCCGCCACCCGCGTATGGGGGCATCGAGCTGGTCGTGAGCCTTCTGACGGAGGGCCTCGTCGAGGATGGGCATGACGTGACGCTCTTCGCGACGGGCGATTCGGAAACGGGCGCCCGACTCGTTCACACCGAGGCGCGCAGCCTGCGTGCGCAAGGGTTCGGCTGGCGGCACGGCATGCCGCACGAGCTCGTGCACGTCAAAGCCTGCCTCGATCGGGCGTCCGAGTTCGACGTGATCCACAACCACGCCGGCTACGTCGCCGCCGCCTTCGGCCATCTCGTCGACACGCCGGTGCTCACGACCCTGCACGGGCCGTTCGAGCGCCACAACCACGCCCTTTTCGAGGCCTGCCGGGCCATGCCGTTCGTGAGCATCAGCGACGCCCAGCGCGTGGGCGGGCCCGCGCTGCACTATCTGGCGACGGTCTACAACGGCATCGACACGGCCTTGTTCGGCCTTCAACCCAAACAGGGCTACATGGTGCATCTCGGCCGCATCTCACCCGAAAAGGGCACGCACATCGCGGCCGAGGCGGCGCATCGCACCGGCCGAACGCTCGTCATCGCCGGCAAGGTCGACCCCGTGGACGGGCCTTACTACGAAGAGGCCGTCAAGCCATTGATCGACGGCGATCGCGTGCGCTACATCGGCGAGGTGGGCGGCCAGCCCAAGGCGGATTTGCTCGCGCGGGCCGACGTGTTGCTGCATCCCGTCCAGTGGCCGGAGCCGTTCGGCCTCGTGATGGCGGAGGCCATGGCGGCCGGAACGCCGGTGATCGCCTTCTCGGAGGGCTCGATTCCCGAGGTCGTCGACGATGGGCTGACCGGCTTCGTCGTGTCCGACCTCGACGGCCTCTGCGCGGCGCTCGACAAGCTGCCGTCGCTCGAGCCCGCGGCAATCCGCCGGCACGCGGTGGCGCGCTTCGACGCGCGCCGCATGACGCGCGATTACCTCGCGATTTACGAACAGCTGGACGCGCGCGTGACGATCGCGCCCCAGGCGCAGACCGAGCTCAATCGCTAGGGGGTGGGCGACGCCGCTCCCGTCGCGCTCGGCGTGGCCGTCGCACTCGGTGCGGGCGTGGCGCTCGCACCCGGCGTCGCCGTGGCGCTCGCGCTCGGGGCCACGGCGCTCGGCTCGGGCGTCGGAACGATGCCGTTGAGCGGATAGCGACCGTAGCTGCCGTACGGCGGCGCCGGCTGGATGTTCGGATAGACGTTCGGCACCGGGACTTGCTTGGCCGTCAGGTCGTCGATCAGCTTGTCGTATTCTTCCCGCTCATGATTCGAGAGCATGTACGCGTCGACCGAGCTCGCCGTCGCGAGGGCGAGAAAGAGCCCGACGACGGCCAGATCACTCAGGCTCGGCCCGGACTGGCCCGGCGGGCTCGGCAATCCGGCCTTGATGCCGGTATAGCCCAGCAGGTAGAGGCCCCAGAGCAGAAAGGTGCGATCGACGTGGCCCATGTAGGCCTGCGCCGAGCCGGGCGCCAGAAACGACATCAAGGTCGAGGTGCGCACGTCGGGCTTGGCGTCGATCAGCTTCTGCTTGATCGCCGAGACCTCCTGGTCCGACAGGGCGATCGTATGGTCTTCGGCCAGCGCGGGCGCGCTCAACAGGCCGGTGATCACGACGAAGCTCAGCAGCAGGCGAATTCGAGGCATGGTGACTCCACAGGACGCTTGGGCCTTTATACCACGCGAGCAAGCAAGCCCGCTGTGAGGAAAGAACGGGTCAGCGCGCGGACGCGACCCGTCCGACCCAGTCCTTGCCGACAACGACCGTGAAATCCGTGTAAATGTTCCCGGTCGCGGCCACCACCACCTTGCCGACGCCCAGCGTCTGCGCGAGGGCCTTGGCGCCGGCGATGTCGGCGTTCTGCGCGATGATCTCGGTCTGATCCTGGCCCATCTCCGCGGCGTAGCCGTCCATCGCGACCTCGCCGTACCCCGCCTCAACGAGCGCGCGCCGGAGCGCGTGGCTCGCCACGTAGTCGCCGACGCCGTCGCGAATCGCGACCCGATAATCGTGCGGCGCACGGGCCTCGGCGGGGGTCGTGTGCAGCAGGAACTGATCGACCGTGCGGCGCGTGGCCTGGTCGTCCGCGACCCAGTAGCTCACGCCGTCGATCGTCTGGGCCGAGCCCGGCACCATGCTCATCTGCACGTCATGGCGGCTCAGGTCCTTGCCCCAGCCGACGATTTTGAACAGCTCGTCCGCCGAGAGGTTCGTCTCGGTGTTGTCGTGGGCGACGGCCAGCAGCTGCGGCACCTTGAGCAGATTGGCGGGGGTCATGAACTCCTTCATGAGCGCCTGGAAGAACATCTGCTGGCGCTCGACGCGGCCGATGTCGCCCAGCTCGTCGTGGCGGAAGCGCAAGAAGTCGTGCGCCTCCTGGCCGGTGAGGTGGTTCATGCCCTTGTGCAGATTGATGTGCAGATGGCCGGACCAGTCGTTGTAGTACAGGCGCTTCGGCACGTACATGTCGACGCCGCCCAGCGCGTCGACGATCTGAATCACGGCGCGCGTGTTGATGAGCATGTACTTGTCGACCGGTGTGCCGAGGAAGCTCGAGACGACCTGCATCGACAGATTCGGGCCGCCGTAGGGATTGGCCGAGTTGATCTTGAAGATGCCGTGGCCCGGAATCGGCACGCGGGTGTCGCGCGGAATCGCGAGCGCGCGAATCTCGTGATCGCTCGGATCGAAGCGCACCAGGATCATGCTGTCCGTGTTGCCGCGCATGCCGATCACGCGCCGGCCGCTCGAGATCTCCTTGTCCGTGTTGTCGCAGGCCAACACGAGCAAGCTCATCGGCTGATCGAGGTGCGGCAACAACGAGAAGCCGCCGTGCGGTGCGGCGGCCTGGCTCGCGCTTTGATCCGCAGCCGTGGGGTCCTTGTCCGGATTGCCGAACGGCATGCCCGTGAGGCTGCCGAAGGCGCCACCGAACAGCATGCCGATGCCCAGGCCCGCCAGCATGGTGATCGCCATGGCGAGCAAATATTCTCTCAAACCGGGCCCGCGGCGGGAAGGGCGCCGTCTTTTACGCGTCATGGAACCTCGCCGGACCCCGGTCCGAGCGTCTGCCGATGCGGCTTAAACTTCGGTG
Source organism: Oscillatoriaceae cyanobacterium (assembly GCA_036703175.1). Taxonomy (GTDB): domain Bacteria; phylum Cyanobacteriota; class Sericytochromatia; order S15B-MN24; family JAQBPE01; genus DATNPP01. The sequence continues at coordinate 8,420 of DATNPP010000348.1, read as the reverse complement.
AACGTCCCATTATAGGGGGCTCCGAAGCGCGTTGACAAGCGCCTCGCTCCTGATGATCACGGTATTTAAGCATCCTTGACCGCGCCGTCGAGCAAGCCGCTCACGAAATAGCGCTGGCCGATCGCGAACACGGCGATCGCCGGCGCCACGGCCACCGCCGTCGCCGCCATCAGCAAGCCCCAGTCCGTCACTTCCTTCATGCTCGCGACGAACATCGCGAGGCCCACCGGCAACGTGCGCGTGGCGTCCGAGTTCGTGACCACCAGCGGCCAGAGGAAGGTGTTCCAGGCGGCCAGAAACTCGAAGATCGCGAGCGTGGCGATCGCCGGCACCGCCGTGGGCAGTGCGACGTGCCAGAAGATCTGCCAGGGCCCCGCCCCGTCGATCGTCGCCGCGTCTTCCAGCTCAGCGGGCAGATTCAGGAACCACTGCCGGAACAAAAAGATGCCGAACGCCCCGAAGAGCCCCGGCACGATCAGCGCCTGGTAGGTGTCGACCCAGCCGAGCACGCTCATGAGCGCGTACAGCGGCACGATGTTGATGTAAATCGGCACCATCAACGTCGCGAGCACCGCGCCGAAGAGCCAGCCACGGCCGCGGAAGCGCAATCGCGCGAAGGCATAGCCCGCGAGCGAGCCCGTGGCGAGCTGGCCGATCACCGAGGCCACCGCGACGAAGAGGCTGTTCGCGAAGTAGCGCAACAGCGGCGTGGCCGTCAGCGCCTTGGCGTAGTTGGCGAGCGTGGCCGGATGCGGAATCCACTCCGGCGGATAGGCGACCGTCTGGCGATAGGTCATCAGACTGGTCGAGATCATCAGCAGAAACGGCGCCGCCATCAAAAAGGCGCCCAGGGCCAGCACGCCCGTCGCGATCCAACGGCCGAGCTTCATGCGTCCTCCTGGTGGGCGAAACGGGTCCGCAGACGCCATTGCAGCGCGGAGAGGCCCGCGAGGATCGCGAACAGAACGTAGGCGAGGGCCGAGGCCTTGCCCAGCTTGAAGTAGGTGAAGGCGTTCTGAAAGAGCCAGTAGCCGACGATCGTGGTCGCGCGGTGCGGGCCGCCGGCGGTCATCAGATAGACCGTGTCGAAGGTCTGAAAGGCGCGGATCACGGCGAGCATGCCGACCATCACCAACGTGGGGCCGAGCATCGGCAGCGTGACGTTCCGAAAGCGCTGCCAGGCGCCCGCGCCGTCGAGGCTCGCGGATTCGAGCAATTGAGAAGGCACGGCTTGCAAGCCGGCCAGAAAGAGCAGCATGTCGTAGCCGAGGTTCTTCCAGACGCTCACGATCACGAGCGAGAAAAGCGCCCAGTGCGGATCCGAGAGCCAACGCACGGGGCCGAGGTGCAAAACGGCAAGGCACGCGTTGAGCACGCCGGTGCGCGGATCGTAGATCCAGTTCCAGAGGATCGCGCCGGCGACCATCGAGCAGACCAGCGGCACGACGTAGGCCGTGCGCAACCAGTCCAGAGCGCGCAGCTTCTGGTTCAGCGCGAGCGCGAGCCCCAACGCCAGCACCAGATCGAGCGCCGTGTACATCGCCGAGAAGGCGAAGGTTTGGCCCATCACCTGATAGAAGAGCGGATCCGCGGCGAGATCCGTGTAGTTGGAGAGGCCGACCCACTGCGGGCTGCCAAGCAGATCCCAGCGCTCGAAGCTGAGAAAGAACGAGCCGAGCGTCGGAAGGAAGGTGAACACGGCCAGCCCGAGGACGGCCGGCGCGACGAACAGCCAGCCCCAGAAGCCCTCGTTTCGGCGCGCGGGCGAGGATCTCATTCGCGGCTCTCCTGCAACAACGCGTCAATGCGCTTGGCGATCGGCCCGAGGGCGTCTTTCAGTGACTCCTCGTTGTCCCAGGCCGGGCCCAGGCTGTCGATCAGCTCGTAGTCGATCTCGTCGTAGGGTATCGGCGCGAGCGTGGGACGCGAGTTGCCGATCACGTCGAGGAACACCTGGCCGTGAGACGGCGCGCCGCCGCCGAGAAAGACCGGCGAATTCGCCACGTCCGGCCGCGAGGGCACGATCAGGCCCGAGGCCGTAAAGGTCGAGATGCTCGGCTTGCTCGCGAGAAAGCGCACGAAACGCCAGGCCTTGTCCGGATGCTTGCACGCCGACGAGATGGCCCAGCCCGAGGCGTCCGCGTCGACGATCGAGCCGGCGCTGCCCGAGGGAAACGGCGCGACGTCCCACGGGAAGTCCAGCCGCTTGCGGTAGCCGGGCACCACCCAGCGGCCGTCCACCTCCATCGCGATCTTGCTCTGCGCGAAGAGTTGGCTCATGCGCGCGTTGCCGGTCTCGGCCTCGGTGGGCGCCACGTGGTAGCGCCAGCGCAAATTCCAGTAGTCCGTGAGGCCGCGCATGCTCGCCGGGGAAAGCAGCGTGCAGTGCGTCATGGCCGGATCCATCACGTCGCCGCCCTCGCTCCACAGGTACGGCATCCAGTACAGCGGATAGGGCGAGAAGCCGATGCCGTACTGGTCGCCGTGGGTCAGTTTCTGCGCGTCGGCGACCATCTCGGCGTAGGTCCAGCCCGCGTGGGGATAGGGCACGTGCGCGGCGTCGAACAATTGGCGGTTGTAGTAGACGACGAGGTTCGAGAGGTCGCGCGGCACGGCGTAGAGCTTGCCGTCGTACGACAGCGCCTGCATCACGGGCGGATAGAAGTCCTTGGCCTTGAGGCTCCCATCATGCGCGAGAAAGGGCCCGAGATCGCGCAGCACGCCGCGCGACGCGAAGCCGGCCAGCGTCTGGTTTTCCATGAAAAGCACGTCGGGCATGTGGTGCGCGGCGGCCATCAAGCGCACCTTGTGCGGATACTCGTCGGGAATGTGGATGAGGCGCACCGGCACGTCGGGGTTCTGCTTCTCGAAAGCCGCGATGACCTGCTTGAGCGTATCAATCTCCTCGATCGAGCCCCAGGTGGAAAAGGTGAGCGCGCCAGCATCTTTTTGCGCGCAGCCGGCGATCGCCAACACGCCCAGCAACACGGCCAGGCCCTTGCGGGCGCGCCGGAATCGCTCTATGATCGGCCCAAACGGAGGCGCCACCTTGGTCGACATCCTTCCATCCCGATCGCCTGAGCCTCGCCTGCTGGACATCTGGCAAGCAGCGATGGGCGATCGCCAGCCCATCATGCCCGAACTCTGGGCCGCCAACACCGCCGGCGACCCGAGCTTCCGCCCGGGCGACCTGCTGGTCGCCGTCGAAGCCGGCGAGCCCGTCGGCTTCGCATTGACCAAGCGCTTTCGCGAGCCGACGCCGACCTGCGAGCGCTTCCGCGACATCGGCTATCTGGCCCTGCTGGCCGTCGCGCCCGCGCATCAGCGCCGCGGCATCGGCACCGCGTTGCTGGCCACCGCCGAAGCGGCCCTGAGCCGAGAAGGCGTGATGCGGGTCGTGCTCGGCGGCAGCTTCCACCACTTCCTGCCCGGCATACCGGCCGATACGGCCGAGGCGTTCTTCACCGCTCGCGGCTACGCGCTGGGAGAGCGCGTTTGGGACGTGCATGCGAATCTCTCGGACGCCGTGCTGCCCGACGTGAGCGCGGCGATCGCGGCGGCCGGCGTGTCCATCCGGCTGGTCGCTCCCGAGGAGCGCGGGGCGTTGCTCGCGTTTCTCGAGACCGAATTTTCGGGCCGTTGGCGTTACGACGCGGACTTCTACACCGCCGAGCCCGACCGCGCCTCACGGGTCGCCGGCGTCTTCGAGGGCGATCGCCTGCTTGGCTTCGCCCTGCTGCATCCGCCGCGCGCGCGCGGCGCGTTGCGCTGGGCGGGCTTCTCGAAGGACGTGGCGGCGCTCGGTCCGATCGGACTCGCCGCGAGCACGCGCGGCCAGGGCCTCGGCCTCGCGCTGTTGGTCCGCGGGCTCGAGCTGCTTCGCACGCTCGGCGCTCAGGACACCGTGATCGACTGGACGACCCTGCTCGACTTTTACGCGCGCGCGGGCTTCGCGCCCTGGCTCGCCTACCGACTGGGCGCGAAAGACCTGTGACGGCCACGATCGATCCGGCCGCGCTCGCGGCGATGCTGGAGAGTTATACGCTCGGCCCGTTGGAGCGCGTGCTCGACAACGGCTTGAGCGTCAATTCGGCCACCTGCCTCTTCGAGACGTCGTCCGGCGTGTACTTCGCCAAGCGCCTGGCGCCCGCCGATTGGCAATGGCCGATTCTCGAGGCCGAGCATCGCCTCAGCGTGGCCCTCGGCGAGGCAGGCTATCCGACACCGCGCTTGCAGCGCGATCGCCGTGGCGCGACCTTGAGCCGACACGGAGAATTCGCGTACGCAATTTCCGAATGCGCGCGCGGCGAGGATCGCTATCGCGGCGTGCCGGTCTTCGCCTCCTTCGCGAGCAGCGCCGAAGCGGAAGCCGCAGGCAGCATGCTCGCGCGTTTCCATCGGGCGCTCGCGCCTCTGCAGCTGCCCGAGCGCCCGTTTCGCGGGCTGGTCGCGCGCTACGAGCTGCTGCGAGACCCCGAACTGCGAGGGCTCGAGACCTTGCTGGCCGAGAATCCGACGCTCGCCGATTTCGTCGCAAGACGGCCCGAGTGGCCCGCGTTGGTTGCCCGCATGGCCGAACTGGCCCGTACAATCGCTCCACGATTGAATGCCTGCCCGCGCGGCGTCATCCACGGCGATTTCATCAAGCGCAATCTTTTCTGGGAAGACGCGCGAATCGTCGACGTGGTCGACTTCGACCTCTGGAACGTCGGCCACTGGGTGTTCGACCTTGCGTTGGCGCTGTTGCCATGCGGCTTCGATTGGCCCGGATTGCTCGCCGGCCGCGGAGAACCTCGCGGGGCGCAGCTGGCCGCGATGCTGCACGGCTACGCGTCAGTGCGTCCGCTCGACAGGACGGAGCGAGAGCTGCTGCCGCTCGTGATGGAAACCGCGCGCTTCGAGTTCTACCTCAGCGCGATCGCCGCGAAGCCCGAGCAGACGGAACTGTTCTGGAGATTGCTCGACGGCACCACCCGCTGGTTCGCCACGCATCTGGGCTGGAGCCGCGTGTTGCAGGGCTAGGCCCACGCGGGCGCTCAGGTCGCCGGCACCGCCAGATCGACCGGCAAGCGTCCCGAAAACGGCAGTTCGCCCCAGAGCGCCTGCACCGCCGCGCGCTGGCAGAGCGGATTGGGCGAATAGGCACAGACGTAAGCCTCGACGCCGGGGAACTGCTGCAGCAGGAACGGGCTCGTGAACGAGACGACGATCACCTGCTTGCCCGCCTCGCGCAGCCGCTTCGGCACACTCGCGAGCACCTCGGGCAGATCGACGCGGTTCTTCCAGGCCTTCACCTGCGAGAAGACCGGCACGACCACGATTTCGCGATCGCCCAGCGCGGCGATCGCCCGCTCCACGCTCTCGGCGGGATCGTCGCCCGTGAGCACCTGAATCGGCACGTCCGAATGGTCCGCCAGCGCCGCGCGCCAGGCCGATTGCGCGGCGGCGTCGTCATCGTCGTCGAGCACCAGCGTACCGACTTTCGCCTCCGCCGCCAGAGGCAAGAGCCCTTCCTTCGACTTCACGAGCGTGATCGCAGCCTCGGCGATCGCCTGCACGGCGGGCTCGTAGTCCGGCAGCACGGCGGGCAGCGCCTCTTCTTCTTCGTCCCAGCTGCTCTGCCACAGCCCCAGATCGGCCTTGGCGTCGAAGAGCCGCTCGACGGACTGCAGCAAGCGCTGCTTGGTCAGCGCGCCCTCTTCGAGCGCGCGCAGCACCGCGTTGACGACGGCTTCGGGATCCGGCGGCATCAGCAGCACGTCCACGCCGGCCTGCAAGGCGCGCACGGCCGCGTGGCCGGGATCGAAGCGTTCGGTGATCGCCCCCATCATGAGCGCGTCCGTCACGATCAACCCCATAAAGCCCATCTGCTCCCGAAGCAGGTCCGAGACCACGCGCTGCGAGAGCGAGGCCGGCAACCCATGTTCGTCGAGTGCCGGCACGGCCAGATGGCCGATCATGATCGATTGTACGCCCGCCTGAATGGATTGCCTAAAAGGCAGCAGCTCGTGGGTCTCCAGGCGATGGCGCGAGAGGCTCAGAGCGGGCAGCGTCTCGTGGCTGTCCTGCGTGGTCTCGCCGTGGCCCGGAAAGTGCTTCGCGCACGCGATCACGCCGTGGCGCTGGGCGCCCTCGATGAAGGCCGAACCGAGCAATCCGACCTGGCGCGGCTCATCGCCGATGCCGCGCACGTTGATGATCGGATTGGCGGGGTTCGAGACCAGATCGAGCGTCGGCGCGAAGATCCAATGAATGCCGGCGCGCGCCGCCTCGAGCGCCGTGATGGCGCCCTGCTGGTAGGCGAGATCCGGATTGCGCGCGGCGCCCAGCGCCATCGGCGAAGGAAAATCCGTCGCGCCGGCGAGTTGCTGGCCGGCGCCGCGCTCCATGTCGCTCGCGACGAGCAACGGAATCTCGCTCAGGGCCTGCAGCTCCTCGAGAAAGGGCGGCGTGGATTGGCGATCGCCGCGGAAGACGATGTAGCCGCCGAAGTGATAGGTCTCGAGGTCGGCTTCGACCTGGCGCCAGACCTCGGGCTTGGCGAGCTCGGGCGTGTCCGGCAGCATCGGCATCATGAGCTGGCCGATGATCTCTCGGATGGTCAGTTGTTCTGCCGCGAGTCGCATAATGGGCCTGCTGCTGGGGTTTTAGAAGCCCCCTCACTCTACACGATTTGCCCACGCCTCGCCAGAATCGTTTAACGCAGCCCCGGCACGGGCACTTAGCGGATGTTCGACAGACCGCGCGGGAGATCCCATGCACATCCTCGGCCTCATGTCCGGCACCTCCCTCGACGGCATCGACGCGTGCCTGGTCGAGATCACGGGCATCGGCGATCGCGTGCTCGTGCGTCCGCTCGGCGCACGCACGAGCCCCTTTCCGCCCGGCTTGCGCGAAGCGATCGAGGCCCAGCTGAATCCGGACACGAGCCGCATCGACGCGACCGCCGCGCTGAACGTCGCCCTCGGCGAGGCCTTCGCGGACGCGGCGATCGCCTGTTGCGAGGCGCTCGGCTTTCCGCTCGAGGCACTGGACGCGATCGGCTCTCACGGCCAGACGCTCTGGCATCAGCCTTCAGGCCGACATCCGGCCAGCCTGCAACTGGGCGAGCCGGCCGTGATCGCGAGCCGCACGGGCGTCACCACGGTCGGCAACTTCCGCCCGGCGGACGTCGCGGCCGGCGGGCAGGGCGCGCCCCTCGTGCCCTACGTCGATCACGTGCTCTTCGGCGGCCGCGGGCGGGCGATCGCGCTTCAGAACCTCGGCGGCATCGGCAACGTGACCTATCTGCCCGGCACCGGCGATCCGGAAGGCGTGCTCGCGTTCGACACGGGCCCCGGCAACATGGTGATCGACGGATTGGTGCAGGCGCTCTTCGGCCGGCCCTACGACGAAGACGGCCGTCTGGCGCGAAGCGGCCACGTCGATGCCGCGTGGCTCGCCGTCCTGATGGCCGATCCGTATCTCGCGGCGCCGCCGCCCAAATCCACCGGACGCGAGGCCTACGGGGCTCCGCGCGTGGCCGAGCTGCTCGCGCAGGGCCGTGCGCGCGCCTTGAGCCCCGAAGATCTGATCGCGACCGCGACCGCCTGGACCGCCGCCACCATCGCCGATCAGGTCCGCCGCTTCTTACCCGCCGCGCCCGAGGCCGTCTACGTCTCGGGCGGCGGCGCGCGCAACGGAACGCTCATGGCCATGCTCGCCGAACGCCTGCCGATGCCCGTAAGGCCTGTCGCCGAGCTCGGCATCGATCCGGACTTCAAAGAGGCGCTCGCCTTTGCGGTGCTGGCTCACCAGACGCTCGTGGGCCAGCCCAACGTGATCGCGACGACCACGGGCGCCGCGAAGCCCCAGGTGCTCGGCCAGATCAGCCCGGGCGCGAACTTTGCGCGCGTGATTCTCAAGGTGCGACCGCCCGCGGAGGCGACGACCGAGGCGATCAACTCCTCGAGTCGCGATCTCGACACACTGAGCCCGTTGGAAGCCGCCCGCTTGATGCACGCGCAAGACTACGACGCCGTGCGTGCGCTCGAGCCCGCGCTGCCGGACATCGCCCGGCTGGTCGGAATCGTCGCCGAGCGCCTGCGCGAAGGCGGTCGCCTCTTCTACGTGGGCGCCGGCACCAGCGGCCGCCTCGGCGTGCTCGACGCGAGCGAGTGTCCGCCCACGTTCTCGGCGCCGCCGGAGTGGGTGCAGGGGCTCATCGCGGGCGGTGACGTCGCGTTGCGCCACGCCGTCGAGGGCGCCGAGGACGACGCGGACGCCGGCGCGCGGGATCTCGCCGAGCGACGGCTCGGGCCGCGCGACGTGGTCGTGGGCCTCAGCGCCAACGGCGGCGCCGCCTACGTGCGCGGCGCGCTCGTCCACGCCCGGGATTGCGGCGCCGCGACGGCTTTGGTGACCTGCAATCCGCCGCGCCC
>DATNPP010000345.1:0-7532 GCA_036703175.1 Oscillatoriaceae cyanobacterium | reverse complement strand
TGCCCGAAGCCAACGTCGACGACATGCTGCGCGATCTCAATCTGCCCACGGATGCGCGCACGCGCGCGGCGGCGTACGCGCTGATCGCCCGCGACGGCACGCTCGACCAGCAGGACCTCAACCGCCTGGTGTCGGATCTGCGCCAGTTTCCGGACGTCTCGCAGCGCCAGGCCGGCGCGGCGGCCTTGCTGCAAAAGGCCCAGGCGCCCGTCAATCCCGGCACGGTGAGCACGATGCTCGACCGCGCCAATCCCGAGGCGCCGCCGCAACTGGGACAGCGCCTCATGGCCCTCGCGCCGGCGTTGCAGCAGCTCAAGCGCCAGGTGCGCGGGCCGGCGGCCGCCATGGTCGACGAGCTCGCGGGATTGCTCAAGGGGCTGCCGCTCGACGAGCGTACGCAGCCCGGCCAGGTGAGCCAGGCCTTGAAGCAATGGCTCACGAAGCTGCAGCCGGATCAGCCCGCTCAATCGCCACAGGCGCCGGCGCCGCAGGCCACCACGGCACGCGCGCCGGTCAATCCGCAATCAGCCGCGCCGCCACCCGCTGCGAACGCGCCGGAGGGAAACACGACCGGACCGAGTCTCGTGCTGAACGACGCCAACACCCCTGCCACGTTGTCTCCGACGGGGCCGCAGGCGAGTGCCGGTGCGATCGCCGCCGCGCTCAGCGCCGAAGCTGAGGCGCTGCCGCTTCCGGAACCGTCCCCCGAACCGCCCGCGCCGTCGGCCGCACAGGCGTCAGTACAGGCCCCTGTGCCCGCTAAGCAAGCATTGGCGCGGGATCGCGTGCCCGCGTCACAGCATGCGCTGGCCAATACGGGTATAAGTAGGGTGGCCCAGCCTTCCCGCGACCTGGCGAGTTTGCTCACGCGGCTCGACCAGAACGTAGGAGCTGAGCACAAGGAGATCCACAAGCTGCTGAAAGAGGCGATCGCCGAGGTGCGCTACACCCAGCTCACCAACGCCCAGCCTTCGCAGTCCACGCCGGAGCCGCAGGAATTCTACGTGCCGTTGCTGCTGCCGCAGCTGTCCCCCGATCAGCCCGAGGGGCGGCTGCAGGTGTATTACAAGCCGTCGCGCCCGAACGAGCCGATCGATCCATCGAACACGCGCCTGGTGCTGGTGCTCGACACCGAGCACCTCGGCACCGTGCAGACGGACGTGACGATCAAGGACGGCACGGTGGATCTCAACCTGGGCGTGCCCGACGGTGCGGATCGCAACTTTCTGGCCGAGCATTTGCAAGAGCTGGAGAAGGCGATCGCTTCCATCGGCTGGCCCACCGGACGCTTCGCGGCGCACATCGCCAAGAAGCCGCCGCCCAAGACCCATCAGCAAGAGGGCCTGAGCGACATCGTGCGATTCGACAGGCGGGTCTAGGGATGGCCGAGCGCAAAACTCCCAAGCGCGCGATCGCGCTGCGCTACGAGCGCCAAAAAGACGAAGCCCCGCGCGTTGTCGCGACGGGCCAGGGCCTCGTCGCCGAGCGCATGATCGAGATCGCCCGCGAGCACGGGGTGGCCGTGCAGGAGAACGCCGAGCTGGCCGAGGCGCTGTCGAGCGTCGAGCTGGGCACGGTGATTCCCGAGCAGCTCTACCCCGTCGTGGCCGAAGTGCTGGTATTCGTGAGCCGGATGAACCGGCTGCGTGGAAAGGACAAACCGCGGTGATCCAGGTGACACGACTCAACGGCAGCGAGTTCACGCTCAACGCCGAGCTGATCGAAACGGTCGAGGCGACGCCGGACACCGTGATCACGCTGAACAACGAGCACCGCTGGGTGGTGCGCGAAGGCGTCCACGAGGTCATCGAGCGCGTCGTGGCCTACAAGCGTCGAATTCACGCGGGGCCTTTGGGCCTGTAAGGAAGCGTCATGTTAGAAATCACCACCATTATCGGTCTGATCATCGGCTTCGGCGCGTTGCTGACGGCCAACGCGATCGAAGGCGGCGGCATCGGCGCCACGCTCGCGCTGTTCAGCTTCTCGGCCGGATTGATCGTGTTCGGCGGCACGTTGGGCGCCGTGTTGATCAGCTTCCCGATGGAAGAGGTCAAGGGGCTGCCGCAAATCATCCGCCAGACCTTCACCAAGAACTCCCTCGAGGCCGGCGAGCTGGTGAGCCGGCTGGTCAAGTTCGCCGAGAAGGCCCGTCGCGAGGGCCTGCTGGCCCTCGAGACCGAGGTGGCCGCCGCGGGCGATCCGTTTCTGCAAAAGGGCATTCAGCTCGTGGCCGACGGCCTCGATCAAGAGACGATCAAGGACATGCTCGAGACCGAGCTGGACTTCGTGGCGAGCCGCCACGCCGCCGCCGCCGGCATTCTCGACGCCGCGGGCGGCTTCGCCCCGACGATGGGCATCATCGGCACGGTCATGGGCCTCATCAACGTGCTCGGCAACCTCGCGGACCCCTCGAATCTGGGCCCGGCGATCGCCGTCGCCTTCGTCGCCACGCTCTACGGCGTGTCCACCGCGAATCTGATCTGGCTGCCGATGGGCCAGAAGCTCAAGCGCAAGAGCGAGGAAGAGCTGCTGCTGCGCGAGGTCATGATCGCGGGCATCATCAGCATTCAGGCGGGCGACAATCCGCAGATCGTCGAAGAGAAACTGAAGAGCTACCTCAGCCCGACCACGCGCAAGCAAATCGCGCGCGGCGCCAAGGGCGAGGAGAAGGGGAAGAAGTAGATGTCCAGGCGACGCGGCGGCGGCCATGGCGGCGGCCATGCCAGCTCCGAGCGCTGGCTGCTCACCTACGCCGATCTGATCACGCTGCTGCTCGTGTTCTTCGTCGTGCTCTACTCGATGAGCTCGCCCGAAGTGCACAAGTACGACATGCTCATGAAGAGCCTCACGAGCGCCTTCCACGTGACGTCGGGCGGCTCGAACTCGATTCTGCCGCCGGGCAGCACGCACCCGATCGAGGGCGGCGCGGCGGTGATTCCCGAGATGCAGGCGCTCATGCAGATGCAGGAGCGCCTCGAGCACACGATCGCGAAAGAAGACGGCGACAAGGCCGCCGAGATGGTCACCACCAGCCTCAATCAGCGCGGTCTGGTGGTGTCCTTGGCGAGCTCGGCCTTCTTCGATTCCGGCGACGCCTCGATTCGCCCCGAGGCGCTGCCCGTGCTGCGCACGATCGGCAAGCAACTCGCCAAGACGCTGCGCAACGTGATGGTCGAGGGCCACACGGACAACACGCCGATTCACACCTTCCAGTACCCGTCCAACTGGGAGCTGTCCACCGCGCGCGCCTCGGCCGTGGTGCGCTTCTTGATCACGGACTCGCATCTGAACCCGCGACGGTTATCGGCGGCGGGTTACGGGGAATATTACCCCCTGGTGGCGAACGATTCGCCTCAACATCGCGCCAAGAACCGCCGCGTCGACATCGTCATACTTCGCTCCGATCTCAAGGGCCAGCGGCCCGCTGGGCAGTTTTAAATGCCCCCGACGATGCCATCCGAGCGCCTGCTCGCTTGTGAGAACGCTTACAGACGGTTCCCGGTCATGTGTGACATAAACAAACCGACGCTCGCCGGCTCCTGCACGCCTTCGCAGGCGCCTTTCGTCGTATAGAAGCCTGGAGGCTCAGGTGGCTACCAATCTGAAAAAGACCCCCGAAAAGAAAGAAGAGAAGGCCGCGAAGGCCGAGACCAAGGGCGTCCAGTTCGACCTGAAATGGTTGCTGGCCGGCCTGGGCCTGGTGGCGATCACCATGGGCTCGGTCATCATCGGCATTCAGCTCGCGCCGCCCAAGCAGGTCGTGGTGGTCAAGAAGCAGCTGGTGCAGAAGCTGCCGCCCAAGCCGGGCCTCACGGAGAACATCTTCAGCGGCGCGGTGGTGAACCTTCTCGGCGGCCACTATCTGCGCTTCAGCGTCGATCTGCAGTTCGCCGCGGACGACAAGGTCTTTCCGCCGGCCGAGGGCGGCGAGAAGAAGAAGGCCGCCGATCCGCTCGCGGCCTGGCTGCCGATGATCAAGGACACGATCGTCTCCGAAGCCAGCCGGCATGCCTCGGACGATCTGCTCACGCCCGCGGGCAAGGACCACCTCAAGGCCGAGATTCAGGACGCCCTCAACAAGCAGTTCGACGGGATGAAAACGGATCCGGACACCCCGGAGCCCGAGGTCATCCACGTGTACTTCACGGACTTCGTGATCCAGTAGGAATCGCTCGTGGCTGAGATTCTCTCCCAATCCGAAATCGATGCGCTGCTCTCCGCCTTGTCGACGGGGGAGTTGACCGCTGAGAAGATCAAGGACGAGGAGGCGCAGCAGAAGAAGGTCGTCCGCGCCTACGACTTCAAGCGGCAGAACAAGTTCTCCAAAGAGCACATCCGCACGCTCTCGATGATTCACGAGAACTTCAGCCGCATTCTCTCGACCTTGCTCTCGGCGCATCTGCGCATGGTCGTCCAGATCGAGGTCGCCTCGGTCGAGCAGCTCACGTACGACGAGTTCATCCGCTCGGTGCCCTCGCCGACGATCATCAACATCTTCTCGATCGCGCCGCTGCTGGGCAACTGCATCTTCGAGATCAACCTCGACATCGCCTCGGCGATCATCGATCGCATGCTGGGCGGCCCGGGGCGCGTGAGCCGGCTGCGGCGCGACCTCACCGAGATCGAGCGCGCGCTCGTGGGCACGATCATCGCGCGCACGCTCGATTCGTTCCGCGAGGCCTGGCAGAACGTCGTGAAGTTCACGCCGCGCCAGGAGTCGATGGAGACCAATCCGCGCTTCATTCAGATCGTGCCGCCCACCGACGTGGTCGTGCTGATCACCTTCGAGGCCAAGTTCGGCGACAGCGCCGGCCCGCTCTCGATTTGCATTCCCTACGTGGTGCTCGAGCCGGTCATCAACAAGATCAGCTCGCAAATGATGTTTTCGCTCGCCAAGCAGGAACAGTCTCCGCAGGCCGCCCGCGACCTTCGCAGCAAGGTCGAACAGGCGAAAGTGCCTCTACAAGTGCTTTTGGGTACAACTGAGGTGACGATCGGGGATCTGATTCGGCTCGGCACGGGCGATGTGGTGCCCCTCGCCACCTACGCCGAGGAAGAGTTGCAGGTGATGGTGGGCGATCGCCTGAAGTTCAAGGGACGCCCGGGAACGATACGCAACAAGATGGCGCTGCAGATAACGGACGTCATCGACGAGCGAGAATTGGAAGACGAATGAGCGAGCAAGCTGAAAACCTGAACGAGTTCGAGCAGAGCACGATCGGCGAGCTCGGCAACGTCTCGATGGGATCCGGCGCGACCACGCTGTCGATGATCCTGAACAAGACCGTGACGATCACGAGCCCCGAGGTCGCCCCGACCAGCCTCGCGTCCGTCACCGAGGCCTACCCGGCGCCGACGATCATCGTGACGGTGATGGTCACGATGGGCGCCGAGCATCACAACGTCTTTTTGCTCTCGCCGCCGGACACGGCCGTCATCTGCGATCTGATGACGGGCGGCGACGGCAGCAATCCCAGCCCCGAAATCGGCGACATGCAGCTTTCGGCGGTGGGCGAGGCCATGAACCAGATGCTGGGCACGGCCGCGACGAGCATGAGCCAGTTCTTCGGCCGCCGCGTCGATATCACGCCGCCCGCCGTCACCTTCGTCTCGCCCAAGAACGAGGCCAAGCTGGCCGAGATCTTCGGCGACGTGGCGCTCACGCAGATCAACTACAAGCTGAACGTCGAGGGCCTGGTCGACGGCGATCTGGTGCAGCTGATGACCACCGCCTCCGCGCACAAGCTGGTGGAGGACCTGGTGATGGCCGCGGACAACCCCGAGGCGGTCGCCGCGGCCGTGGCGCAAGAAGACGCGGCCCGCAAGCGCGCCGAGGCCGCCAAGGCCGAGGCCGTGGCCCCCCAAACGCCTGCCGCCGAAATGGCCGTGCCCAGGGCCGCCGAGCCGATTCCCGAGCCGGTGGCCGCGATGTCGCTGCCGCCCTCGGCGGTCGCGTCGGCGAATCTGCCGCCCTCGCCCGTCACGGCGGGCATGGAGGCGGTCGTGCCGCCGGGCGCCATGCCGTACCAAGAAGCCGCCTACGCCCAGCCGCCCGGGTATCCGCCCAACTACGGCTATCCGCCGGCCGGTTATCCGCCGCCGGGCTACCCGCCGCCGGGTTACGGCGCGCCGCAGGGGCCCAGCCCCTTCCAGGCCGACCCCGTCGCGGTGCGCCAGGCGCAGTTCGCGCCCTTGCCGCCGGGCCATGGCATGGAGCACATCAGCGGTCTGGACCTGATCATGGACGTGCCGCTGCGCGTCACGGTCGAGTTGGGCCGCACGCGCATGCAGATCCGCGACGTCTTGGATCTGGGCAAGGGCTCGGTGGTAGAATTGGATAAGCTGGTAGGCGAGCCGGTCGATATGCTCGTCAACGGTAAACTCATCGCGAAGGGCGAAGTGGTCGTGATCGACGAGAACTTCGGCATTCGCGTGACGGACATCGTCAGCCCGATCGAGCGTTTCAACTCCCTCAAGATCACGTAAAGGGGCGGCCGTGCAAGGACCCCGTCGATGAAAATCCTGGTGGTGGACGACGCCGCCTTCATGAGGATGATGATCAAGGACATCCTGGTGAAGCACGGCTACGAAGTCATCGGGGAAGCCACGAACGGGGTCGAGGCGCTGGTGCGCTTCAAGGAGCTCGCGCCGGATCTCGTGACGATGGACATCACCATGCCCGAGATGGACGGCATCACGGCGGTCAAGGAGCTGCGGCGCATGGACCCGAACGTGCGCATCGTGATGTGCTCGGCGATGGGCCAGCAGGCCATGGTGCTCGAGGCGATTCAGGCCGGCGCGCGCGATTTCATCGTGAAGCCCTTCCAGGCCGATCGCGTGATCGACGCCATCAAGAAGGCGTCGCGCTGACTACTGGCAGGGCAGGGTGTAAGGCGCCGTGTTCGATTGTGTGTCGACCGCGCCGCTGGCGATCGCCGGCGTCGTGAAGCTAACGTCGGACTTCGACGCGTTCGAGAGCAGCTTGCCTTTCGAATCGTAGGCGGCGGCTTCGAGCTTGTAGGCGGTGCCCATGCGCAGATCGCTCAGGGTGAGCGTCTGGCCGGCGTCGACGCTCGCGGGCGAGACCGCCTCCGACGCCACGGTCGTCGTGCCCGACACGAGGGCGATGTCGACGACGCTCGCCTTTTTCTTCACGGGGTTGGAAAGCTTCAAATCGAAGCTGGCGGTGCCGGCGTAGGTCTGGGTCGCGAGCGTCAGATTGATCGCGAGCAGGGCGTCCGGCGTGTCGTCCACGGTGTCGCCACTCGTGCTCGTTTGGACGGCGGGCGTCGTAAAAGTCGTCAGGCTCGAAGTCGGATCGCTGATGAGCTGAGTCTCGGCCGCATCCGCGTAGGCGTCGGCCTCGATCTCGTAGCTGGTCGCGAGCCGGAGGTTCTCGAGGCTCAGCGTCGTGGTGAGCGCGCCGGGCGCGACCTTGAGCACGGCGCCCGTCGCCGTGTAGCTTCCGCCGCTCGCACGCAACAGGCGCAGATCCACATGGTCGATCTGGCTGGTGGTGTAGGCCGTGAGCA
>DATNPP010000302.1:0-6240 GCA_036703175.1 Oscillatoriaceae cyanobacterium | reverse complement strand
GGAGGCGGTGGCGCTCGCCGAGGCGTCGTCCAGCACGCGATAATTGCCGCCGCCAGCCGCGATCACGTTGCCACCACCCGCTGCGATCACGTTGCCACCTCCGGCGGCACTGACGTTTCCTCCGCCCGCGGCAATCACATTACCGCCGCCGGCCGCGATGACGTTGCCGCCACCCGCTGCGATCACATTGCCTCCACCCGCGGCGATGACGTTGCCGCCGCCCGCCGCGATCACATAGGCCGGATTCAATTCGATCAGGCCCGTGACGTTCGTGGTGGGACCGACCGAGGGCGCCACGCGCGACGGCGTTTCGCTCGGCGATGCCGAGGGTGAGGCGGACTTGGCCTCCTGGTTGTTGCTGCGGGTCGTGACGCGAGCATTCGCCATCGGATCGACGGAGCGCGGCGCCGCGCCCGTATTCGGCCCCTGGCAAGCGACCAGCGTGGCCATTCCCAGAAGCGCGGGGAGCGTCAGGTATCGCATACGAGCCTCCTTCCCGATGGCGGCGGAGCTCCGCCCGGAGCGATCCCGGCCTCGGCCCAGATCGCTAATCGAAGTTCACCAGACCGGTTGGAAGCGGCGGCAGCCCATCTTCCGTGGAGGCCTGCTGGTACACGTACAGCAAGAAGCTCAACGTCGCGTCATGGATCGCGTACCACTGCTGCGTGACTTCGTTGTTGGGGTAGTCCGTGCCGCAAAGCTGCAACAGGAGGTCATGAACCTTGTCCACCGGTTTCGAGATGCCGCCGGTCAGATAAGCCTCGACCACGAAGCGCTCGAGGTCCGCTCCGTTCTTGACGCTCCACGCTTTCCCGGTCTCGGGATCCACGAGCGGCTCGCCCGTATCCGGATCCGTCGCGAAGATCGCCTGCATTTGCGGGGTTTGCAATGGACTGTTTGGCCGATCCGCCGCCTCGCGCATGAACTTCAGCGCGCCCTTGAGCAGATCCGCGGCCGATTGCCCCTGGAACTGCTCGGCGTCGGACTGCACGTACGGGCTGATCGGCACCTTGTCCGGCGTAAGCGCGGTGGCGAGCGCCACGTCCACCAGCGCGTTGATCTCGCCTTGCTGCTGGCCGATATCCGACGGCATGGGAGAAGGCAAATGGCCCTTCAGCTTGGTCAAGCCCTGGGCGAAGGTGCCACAAATCAGCTGCGCGATCGGATCGGCCGTCGTCGTCGCCGTTCCGGTCGCCGTCGAGTAGCAGGTCGGCAGCCAGAGGTCTTCCAGCATCTTGTCGATGCCCTCGTGGGAATTCCCGAACAGGATCTCGGGCATGTACGGCCGCACGCAGGTGCGCATGTAGTAGCTGAGCCAGCTGGTATCCTCATCCAGCACGGGAACCTGTCCCGAGGCATCCTGGTGGGCCAGCAGCGTGAAATGCAGCTCCGGATTCTTGAGCAGCGGATCATCCGCACTCTCGCCGGGAATTCCGGCCAGAATCACGTAGTTGTCCTTCTCGTCTTGCGGAATGGCGAGCTGGTAATGGCCCGTGTCGTCCGTGTACACTGCCTTCGCCAATAGATCGTGCGTCTTGAGCGACACGGCGGCGACCAGCATGCCCTTCACCGGCAGTTCCTGTGTGCCGCTCGCGCTCGCGGCGGCGGTTCCCGAGGCATCGAGCACACGATAATTGCCGCCGCCTGCCGCGATGACGTTCCCGCCGCCCGCCGCGATGACGTTGCCACCACCGGCTGCGATCACGTTGCCCCCGCCCGCGGCGATGACGTTGCCGCCGCCCGCCGCGATCACGCTGCCGCCCTTGGCGGCAATCACGTAAGCCGGGTCGAGCTGAATCAGCCCCGTGATGAGCGTCGTCGGCCCCAGCGAAGGCGACGTCTCGGTCGGAGGTGTCGTCGCGGAAGCGGCGTTCGACGCGGGTTTGTCGGTTGGACTCGCTGCGGCTGCGGTGGTCTTGGTCGCGCCCTTGGTCGAACTTGTCGTCGTGTCGCGACGAGGGGTGCCGGCGTTCGGCAGCTGACAGGCGGCGAGCGAGACGAGCGCGAGCAAGGCGACGACGTTTTGGCGCATGAGTCCCTCCCGAGCGATATGAAGATTCTTTACCCGAGCCGCCCATCAGGCAAACAAGAGTTGAATGACGGGCAAGAGACCGCGTCGGACATCATCCCCTATGCCGACCCCCGACGCGTGTCTTTCGGCCGCTAACGGAAATTTGAACAGCGCTTGATGGGTCGCGAAGCGTTTGTTAAAGAACGCTCACTCATAGCGCAGGCACTCGATCGGCTGCAAGTTCGCCGCCTGATGCGCCGGATACCAGCCGAAAACCAGCCCCGTGACGAGGGCGCTCGAAAAGGCCGCCACCACCGCGACCGGCTCCAGCACGTAGGGCCAGTTGCCGAGCCAGAGCGCGAGCCCGGCGCTGATGGTCCAGCCCAGCGCGATGCCGCCGGCCACCCCCAGCAATCCGCCCAACGCCGAGATGGCCGCGGCCTCGAAGAGGAACTGGCGCCGGATGTCGCGCTTGCGGGCGCCGATCGCGAGGCGCAGCCCGATCTCGCGCGTGCGCTCGGTGACGGAGACGAGCATGATGTTCATGATGTTGATGCCGCCGACGCCCAGGCACAACACGGCCACCGCGACCATCAAAATGCGCAAGGCGGCCAGAAAGCCCTGCTCCGAGCCGTCCTGGGCGAGCGAATCCGTCACGCGCAGCGTGGCGGCGTCGTGGTGGCGGTTGATGAGGATGGCGCGGATCGCGTCGACCGATTGGGGCAGGCTCGCCTTCAAATCGGCCAGACGATTGGTCTTGACGAGGATCGTGTCCACGTCGGACTTGCCCTGCCAGGCCATGTAGGTCTTGTCCGGAATCACGATCGCGTTGTTCCAGGTTTGGTTGCCGACGTTCAGCGAGGGCTTGCGCGAGAGCACGCCCACGACGTCGAAGCGCTCGTCGCCCAGACGCAGCTCGCCGAAGCCGCCCGACTGCGGGAACAGCTGCTGGGCCGCTTGTTGGCCGAGCACGCAGACGTGGCGACCATCGAGGCGATCGCCCTCGGTCAAAAAGCGTCCCTTGGCGAGCTCGAGCTGATAAAAGCTCAGCGCCCGCTGATTGGTGCCGACGACGCGCACGTGCGCCGTGTGGATACCGGCTTGCGCGTCCATCTGCGTGTCCAACTGCGGCACGACGAGCGCGCCCGACAGCGGGGGCGACTCCGAAAGCGCGCGGATGTCGGCCGCGTCGAGCCGCGGCACGAAGTGGCCGCGGGCATTCCAGTAATCGACGCCCACGTTGATCACGTCCGCGCCGCTCGCGGCGTCCACCGTGCGGTGAATCGCCGAGAGTCCGCCCGCGATCAGCGAGGAGAGCAATACGATCGTGCCGACGCCCATGATCACGCCGAGCAACGTGAGCAGCGACCGCAGCTTGTTCGCGAGCAGCGCGCGCCAGACGGTCAGGATCTCTTCGAGCAGGTTCATTACTCGTGCCTCAGACAGGCGATCGGCTCGAGCTCGGCCGCGCGCTTGGCCGGGTACCAGCCGAAGAACAGCCCGACCGTGGCCGAGGCGACGAGCGCGATGCCCACCGCCGGCAGCGAGATGCTGGGCACCCAGCTGTCGTTGATGAGCGAAATCACGGCACTGGCGCCCTCGGCGACGCCCAAGCCGCTTGCCACGCCCAGCACCGAGCCGAAGAGCGAGAGCACCACGGCCTCGATCAAGAACTGGCGCAGAATCACGGCGCGCGTGGCCCCCAGGGCCTTGCGCAGGCCGATTTCGCGCATACGCTCGTTCACCGCGACGAGCATGATATTCATGACGCCCACGCCGCCGATGAGCAGCGCGACCGAGGCGATCAGCCCCACCACGAGCTTCATGATCGCGAAGGCCGTGAAGAAGTTCTTGAGCAGCCCGCCGAAGTCCAGAAACTGATAGTCGTCCACGCCGTGATGCCGTTGCTGCAGAATCGCGTTGGCGATGCGGATCGCGCGATCGCTCTGGCCCGTTTGTCTGACCGTGAGCGAGATCTCCGTGATGCCCGCGCCCACGGCCGGTGCGGTGACAGGGATGATCACGACGCGGTTCCACTCGTAGCCCAGCTGCACGTTCTGATTGCGATGCGGCGCGAGCACGCCCACGACGCGGTAGCGATCGCCGCGAAAGCGCACCTCGCCGCCCAGCGCCGCTTGATGCGGAAACAGCTTCTGGGCGAGCTCGCTGCCGATCACGGCGACGCGACTGCCGAAGGCCAGATCTTCGGCCGTGAGCGCGCGCCCCTGGCCGATGGGCAGCTTGAAAGCTCCGAAGTACTGCGGCTCGGTCGCCAGCACCGTCGTGACCAGATTGCCGCCCGAATCCGCGTCCACGAGCTCGGAATAGAAGCGCTTGTCCGCCACGATCATGTCCAGATACGCGGCGTCGGCCTGCGCGATCGCCGTGCGATCGCCCATCGTCAGCCCGCCCACGTAGTTGCTGCGCTTGTTCTTGCCGAGCTTGGGGCTGTCCGGCAGAATCCACACGAAGCGCGTGCCGCCGATCGCCTCGATGCCTTGCGTGAGCGTGTCGAGGCCGCTTTGCGCGAGCGACGTCATCGCGACGATCGCCCCCGCGCCGATCATGATCGACAGCACCGTCAAAAACGAGCGCAGGCGATGCGCCCAGAGCTGTCGCAAGCTCAGACGCAGAAAGTCGCCGAACATCCGCTCAGCTTTCCGCGGCCGGCGTGTACACCGTGACGCGATTGCGTCCGCCGTGCTTGGAGGCGTACAGGGCCTGGTCCGCCAGTTCCATCAGCTCGAGCCCGGTGCTCGCGTGTTGAGGCAGGCTCGCGATGCCGATCGAGATCGTCACGTGCAGCCCCTCGTGCCCATCGGCGGACAATAGCGCCTCGTCGACCGCGCGGCGAATGCGCTCGCCGAAGATGCCGGCGCCCACGGCGTCCGTCTCCGGCAGCAGCACGACCATCTCCTCGCCGCCGTAACGGCCCGGAATGTCGATGTCCGTGCGCACGTTGGACTTGATGATTTGCGCCACGTGGCGCAGCACCTGGTCGCCGACGCCGTGGCCGTAAGTATCGTTGAACTTCTTGAAGTGGTCGATGTCCATCATCATGAACGAGAGCGGCGCGGAGAAGCGCTGGGCGCGCTGAATCTCCTCTTTCATGCGCTGCTCGAAGTGGCTGCGGAAGTACAGCCCCGTGAGCCCGTCGACCGTCGCGAGCTGGTAAAGGCGCGCGTTTTCGAGCGCGATGCTGGCATGGCTCGCGATCGACTTGAGCAGCTCGAGGTCGCGATCCGTGAAGGTGTTCACGACCACGCGCGAGTCCACGTACAGCACGCCCAGGTACTTCTGCTTCACGCGCAGCGGCACGCACATCACCGTGCGCAAATTGAGGTCCTGAATGCTCTTCTGGTGCTTGAGCACGTCGTCGTCGAGCGTGTCCTCCACGCAGAGCGCCTCGCCGCTTTCGAGCACGCGGCGGCAGATGCTCTGCGAGTAGCGCTCCTTGTCGAGCTCGATGATCGGGCCGTCGGGATGGCGCGCCGCCTCGCACGTCAGCTCGCCGTCGTCGCCGAGCAAAAAGAGGAAGCCGCGATCGGCCTGCGTGATCTCGAGCGACAGCTTCACGACGAGATCGAGCACCTCGGCCATCACGAGGGTGCTCGTGACCGAGGAGCTGAGCATGTAGAGCATCTCCAGGCGCTGATTGCGCTCGCGCCACTCGTTTTGCACGCGAATGTTGCGCAGCGTGGCGGACAGCTGATTCGCCAGCACCTTGAGGGCGTCCAGCTCGCGCTTGACGAGCTCGCCCTCGGGCAAGCCCAACGCCAGAATCACGCCTGTGCGCTGGTATTCGTCCGTGATCGGCAGCGCCAGCACGGCGCGCGCGTCGGGAAGATCCTCGTAGCCGGGCTCGACCCGCGTGTCCGGCAGGTAGATCAGCTCGCCCGTGCGCACGACCGCGTCGGTCGCGTCGGCGTAGTAGGTCCAGTCCTCGTCCATGCGCTTCACGCCGCGGCTGGTCTTGCGCAATCGCGGCACCAATCGCTTGCCTTCGAGCCAGAGGATCTCGGCGCGCGAGGCGTGCGCGATTTCGAGCACCAGCTGCAGCGCGGTGGTCATGACCTGCTGGCCGTCGGTGGAGCGCGCGATCGCCTGCGAGAACTCCAGTTGCTTCATGAGCAGATCGCAGCCCTGTTGCAGCTCGTCGATCCAGACGCGCTGCTGCAGCACCACCTGGCGCAGCTCGGCGACCGCCTCGGGCGCCTGCCCTTCTTCCT
>DATNPP010000296.1:0-1686 GCA_036703175.1 Oscillatoriaceae cyanobacterium | reverse complement strand
CAAATTGAGATGGTAGATGCCGGCTCGCCGCGGCGGCAGCTTCACGCCGATCGTCGCGCGCCGGTGGCGCACCATCACTTCCGAGAGCAGCTCGCGCAGAGGTCCCGCGTTGCGCGGCGAGCGCGGATCGCCCGCGTCCATGTAGCTGTCGCGGAAGCTGCGCACGGTCCCCAGTTGGCCGGGCTGCAGGATCGTCACCAGCTGGAACAGCTCGGTCAGGTCGTTCTGCACCGGCGTCGCGGTCAGCAACAAGACGTAGCGCTTGCGAACGCGATTGACGAAGCGATGCGCCTGCGTGCTGGCCCGGCGCAGCTTGTGGGCTTCGTCGACGATCAGCAAATCGTAGTCGTGCGCGAGCGCATGGGCGCTGTGGCGCTCGTGCTTCGCGAGGTCCAGGCTCGCGATCACCCGCGGCTGTTCCCAATCTTCGGGGCGGCGCGCGACGATGAAGGGCTCGCCGAACTTGCTCGACAGCTCCTCTTGCCACTGCTGCGTGAGCGAGGCCGGCACCAGGACGAGAATGCGGCGCGCGAGGCCACGCACGACGAGCTCCTTGGCGACCAGCCCCGCCTCGATCGTCTTGCCGAGGCCGACCTCGTCCGCCAATATCGCCCGACCGCGCATGTCGCGCAGGGCCTTCAGCGCGGCGGCGATCTGGTGTTCGAGCGGGCGCACGGCGATCTGGTCCAGGCACTGCAGGCGCTCGAAGCCGCTCGCGAGGCGCAGCCGCTCGGATTGCAAGCGCAACGCGTAGAGCGCGTAGGGGTCTGACGGGCCGAGGCTCGTCGGAATCAGCTCGATGCGACGCTCGGGCAGATCGACGCCCAGTGCGCGCAACGCTTCGGTGGTGGGCGACGCCGGCACCTTGGCATGAAGCGCCGTCTCGACGGCGGCCGGCATCCAGGCGCGGGCGTCCGGAGCGGGAACGACGGGGTCGTCCTCCGGAATCTCCAGCCACTCGAAGCGCTCATCCATGCGGCAGATCGACGCTCAACAGCCGGGTGTCCTGTCCGGCCGAAGTCGGCCGTCGCGAGGCTGAGCGGGCCTTGTGGCGCGCCCAGCGCCGCAGCGCCTCGATCGATTCGGCCATCGTGAGCGAGAGCGGCACGGTCGCGGCAAAGGCCGCGCGCACGTCGTCGTCCGTCAGCGGCCGCCCCTGATCGAAGGCGTCGTACAGCGCACTGATGAGCGCCTGTTCGATTTCGGCGCCCGAGAAGCCCTCGCAGGCCGCGGCGAGGCCCGGCAAGTCGAAGTCCGGCACGTGGCGGCGGCGCTTGCGCAAGTGAATCTCGAGAATCGCGCGGCGCTCGTGCGTGTCCGGCAAATCGACGAAGAAGATCTCGTCGAAACGCCCGCGCCGCAAAAGCTCGGGCGGCAGTCGCTGAATGTCGTTGGCCGTGGCCACGACGAAGACCGGGGCTTCTTTCTCTTGCAGCCAGGTCAAAAAGGTCGCGAGCACGCGCGCGCCGGTGCCGCCGTCGCCGGCGCCGTAGGCGAAGCCCTTTTCAATCTCGTCGACCCACAAAATGACGGGGCTGAGCGCTTCGGCCATCGCGAGCGCCTGGCGGATGTTCTCCTCGGAGGCGCCGACGAGCGAGGCCATCAATCGGCCCACGTCCAAGCGCAGCAAGGGCAGTTGCCATTGGTTCGCGATCGCCTTGGCCACGAGGCTCTTGCCGCAGCCCT
>DATNPP010000283.1:0-2433 GCA_036703175.1 Oscillatoriaceae cyanobacterium | reverse complement strand
GGGGCTGCTGGTCGACAACGCGATTCCGGACAGCGATCGCACGCTGCTGCTCGAGATGGGCATGGGGCTCATGATGACGGCCGTCGGCAAGGCCGTCTTCACGATTTGCCAGGGCGTGCTGCTGCAGCGGGTCGAGGCCCGCGCCGACGCCTCCACGCAGGCCGGCGTGTGGGATCGCGTGCTCAACCTCGGCGCGCCGTTCTTTCGGCGCTACGAGATCGGCGATCTGTGCAGCCGCGTGATGGCCATCAGCGCGATTCGCCAGAGCCTGAGCGGCCAGGTGCTCGGCTCGGCGCTGTCGAGCCTGTTCGCGCTGCTCAATCTGGCCTTGATGCTCACCTACAACGTGCAGCTCACGCTCGTGGCGGTCGCCATCACGCTTTTGAGCGTGGGCGCCACGGCCGCTTTGAGCGTGGTGCGCATTCGCCGCGCGCAGCCGCTGCGCGAGCTCGAAGGCACGCTGCAGGGCACCGTAATCCAGCTGATCAACGGCGTGGCCAAGCTGCGCACGGCCGGCGCCGAAGGGCGGGCCTTCGCGCACTGGGGCGGTTACTTTCAGCGCCGCACCGAGCTGCGCCGGCGCTTGCAGGATCTCGACAACGTGATGTCGCTCATCAATCAGGCGTTGCCGCTGGTGTCCAGCATCGCGATCTTCTTCGTCGCCGCCACCAGCCTCGGCCTCGAGGTCGAGGGGAACCCGGGCGGCCTCTCGACGGGCGTGTTCCTCGCCTTCAACGCGGCGGCCGGCACCTTCATGGGCGGCATCGCGCAGCTCGCGGGCGTGCTGGTCTCGCAACTCAATTTGTCGATCAGCTGGCAGCGCGCGCTGCCGATCCTGCAGGAGCCGCCCGAAGTCAGCGCCGAGCAGCTCGATCCGGGCCGCTTGACGGGCCGCATCGCGTTCGAGCACGTGACCTTCCGCTACGAGCCGGACAGCCGCCCGATTCTCGACGACGTCTCGCTCACGATCGAGCCCGGCGAGCACGTGGCGCTGGTGGGCCCGTCGGGCTGCGGCAAGAGCACGATCTTCCGGTTGCTTTTGGGCTTCGAGACGCCCGAAGCGGGCATCGTCGCTTACGATCATCAGGATCTGCGCACGCTCGATCCGCGCGCGGTGCGCCGCCAGCTGGGCGTCGTGCTGCAATCGGGCCGCCTGGCCTCGGGCTCGGTCTTCGACAACGTGACCGCCGGCGCGCTGCTCAGCCAGGAAGAAGTCTGGGAGGCGATTCGCGGCGCAGGCATGGAGGCGGACATTCGGCGCATGCCGATGGGTCTGCACACGGTCGTCTCGGAGGGCGGCTCGAACCTGTCGGGCGGCCAGCGCCAGCGCTTGTTGATCGCGCGCGCGCTCGCGCAGCGGCCGCGGATCGTGTTCTTCGACGAGGCCACCAGCGCGCTCGACAATGAGACGCAGGCGATCGTGAGCGCGACGCTCGACCGGCTGCGCGCGACGCGCGTGGTGATCGCGCATCGCCTCTCGACGATTCGCCAGGCCGACAAGATCGTCGTCATGGAAGCCGGGCGCGTGGTGCAGATGGGCACCTTCGACCAGCTGGCGCGCGAGGAGGGCCTGTTCGCCCGCCTCGTCGAGCGGCAGAGCGTCTGATGCCGGGCACTCCGCTTCCGCGGTTCGAAGCGGCCTTCGAGTCGCTCAAGGCCACGCTGCGATTGGCCGTGATCTACGGCGGGGACAAGCGCCAGCCGGGCGCGGTGCTGCAACCGACGCTGAACACGCGCCCCTGGAAGAGCTACGAGGCCGTGGCGACCACGATCGCCGGCGTGCTCGCCGGCATGGGCTTCGTGCACGTCACGCTGATGAGCGACGATCTGCACCTGGCCGAGCGCTTGCGCGAGGAGCGCATCGATCTGGCCTGGCTCAACACCGGCGGCGTGCAGGGCCGCGATCCGATGGCGCACGCGCCGGCGCTCTTGGAGCTCGCGGGCATTCCCTACGTGGGCCATGATCCGCTCAACGTGAGCCGGCTGGACAACAAGCACGTCTTCAAACGCGAGCTCGCCTACCTGGGCATCGACACGGCGCCCTTTTTGAGCTGGAGCCCCGACGACGGTCCCCTGGACGTCGAGGACGCCCGCTTTCGGGCCGCCTTCGGCGACGTCGACGGCGCCTTCGTCGTCAAGCCGGTCTCGGGCCGCGCGAGCCTGGGCGTGTCGCTGGCGGAGAATCCGCACGAACTGGCCGAGCAGGTGGCCGCGCTGCTCCTGAACACGCGCAACCCCGTGCTGATCGAGCGTTATCTGCCGGGCCGCGAGTTCTGCGTGGCGGTGTGCGGCGGCCTCGTGAGCCGCGCCGGCCGCTTCGAGCGGCTCGGCGAGCCCTTTGCCTTCTCGGTGGTCGAGCGCGTTTTCGAGCCGGACGAGCGCATTTGCACCTCGATGGATCACAAGGCCATCACCGTCGATCGGGCGCGCCCG
>DATNPP010000282.1:0-4782 GCA_036703175.1 Oscillatoriaceae cyanobacterium | reverse complement strand
TCACCACACGCACCTTGAGCGCCCCGATGCTGGCGGCCAGATGATCGTTCGTGCCGGAAGCCGTCAGGAAGAGCACACTCGGATCGTCCGGGGCGGCCTGGATCGTGACGGCGTCGCTCGCGAAGATCGTGGGCGTGCCGGTGGCGACCTGCGCGAAGGAACCGGCCGTTTGTGGGGTGCCGGCTTTCAGGTCGGCGTTCGAGACGTCGCTCGCCACGGTGCCGAAGAGAAAGATGTAGTTCGCCGCGTCGAGCGCCGAACTCGAGAGGTACTCGTCGTTCGTGGCCGGATTTCCGCCATAAGCGGCCATCGGCTTGTTGAAGGTCAGCTCCAACTGGGATTGCCCGTTCGACGTCTTCAATCCCATCACGGAAAGTAAGGTGGGAACGGTGTTGTCCTCGGAAAGGTCGAAATAGGCCACGTTCTCGTGGGTGCTGGCCCAGGTGGTGCCCGAGAGGAGCGGCGCCTCGAAGGCGTCGTGTACCAAATCGGTCGTGGAATCACTCGTGGACGGCGCGCTGCCGGGGACACCGGAGGCATCCGTTCCAATCGCGTTGCCGCCGCTGTCCTGCATCGAGGACGTGTTGGCCGTGTGGACCAGGCCGAACTGGTAGCGTGCGGCCGCGTTATTGCTGTCGATCAAGGGGGCCTTGAAGCTGATCGTCAACTTCGTGTTGTCGATGTTCCAGCTGGAGCTCAGCGCGGCGTTGAAGTCGTTGACGTCGCCGAAGTACGAGCCCATGTCGAGCGCGTAGTTGCCGTTGGCATACTCGCTGCTCATGGGCAAGGCATCCACTTCCTGCGCTGTGGCGCTGGCATCGAGCAGGGTCGGCGCCGGGTTGCCTGCCGGAGCGGCGGCCGCGTTGGCGGGCCAGATGCGCACGGCGCGTTGGAGCATGTTGCGGCCGGTCGTCGTCAGGGGCTCGGAGAGCGTCAGCGTGTAGGTCTGCACTGTGGCGCCGTTGCCGGCCGATTGATCGGCAGGCGTGACGGAGACGATCTCGGGATAGTCGGATATGAAGTACGAGACGCCCGTGGGATCGGCCGTGCTCGTCGGGCCGCCGAAGTTGTAGGTGGACGCCGTGTTCGCAGACAACGTCTCGACGCGTTGGCGCGACGTGAAGCCGGTCTTGGTGGCCACGATGGTCAAGACTTCACCGCTGGGGGGCTTCGCGATGCTGTAGTTTCCGGACGCATCGGTCGTGGCGCTCACGTTGAACGAACTGCTGAGCGAAGTCACCTTGACTTGCGCGCTCGCGACGGGGCTGCCTTTTTCGTCGTAGACCGTGCCGGCGAGACTCGTCGGTGTGGTCGCCGCCGTGCCCGTCGCGCTCGGAGTGGCCGTCGCCGTCGCGGTGGATGTCGCCGAGGGAGTGGCGGACGGCGTCGCGGTGGACGAGGATGACGGATCGGTGGTGCTCAGCTCTGTGGGCGAGGCGTCCGGATTCGCCGTGCTCTTGGTTCTTGTGGTCCTTTGAACGTTGGTGTTCGGCGCGACCGGGCTGGGGGTGCACGCGGCCATCATCAGGAACGTGCCGAGCGTCGCGAGGTAAGGCAGGCGGGATTTCGGCACTGGCATCCTCCGGTCGGTCACGCTTCCTCTATACCCGCGTTTGGCCGCTCATTCGGGCGGCGGCGCCATGCGCCAAAGGCGAGGCATCGCATAGCGCAGCGTGAGCTCGCCGCTCATCAAGCGGGGATCGAAGTTGATGAAGCCGTTGGCGAGGTAGACCTCGGTGGCCGTGCAGTTGTAGAGCAGCTTGTATTCCTGATCGCCCTTGCGGTGGTCCGTCGTGAAGAGGGTACCGACGAGCCCCGTCGGCGCCGAGCCGATAAAGACGTCGATTTCGTGCCCGTCGAGGCCCACAGTGCCGTTGATGTAGCCGTAATCGAGCGGATAGACGATGTCCGGGTAGTCCGGGTGATGGCTGTAGCGCGGGCGATCGATCGTGAGGCCGTTTTGGCGGATCAACGCCTCGTGGGCCTCCCAATCGAACGGATCGTATTTTATTGGCATTTTGACCATCGTTTAACGACGAATTTACAAAAGGACGCAAGGAAAGCGCTATGATTGACTAAGAATAGGTTAAAGGAAGTTGAAAATCCTTGACAGCCTCCGCCCATGAAAGGTTGCTCTTCTTGGCCAAGCGCCTCGCTTCGTTGCTTCTCGCCGGCGTGTCCGCGGCAACCCTCGCGCTGAGCGGCTGCGGCCGCGCCGTGCCGATCGCGGGCGGCACGGGACAGCCTGCCATGACGGCGCTGGATGAGGCGACGAGCACGGGCTCGCTCAGCACGCTGCTGAAGCTGGTCAGCGCCCGGGTGCGGCAAGCGTATCCGCACGCCCAGGTCTACGAGGTCGGAGGCACCGAGGTCACTTCCACGGACGGTTACGACAGTTGGCGGTTCGGCGCGGCCGACGACGTGAACAATCCTCAAAACACGGTCGTCGTGGAGTACCACAACGGGGCGTTTTCGACCCCACGCCGCCACACCGGGCTCGATTTCGGCCGAGCGCTCGATACGCTCAAGCCGCACGTCAACCTCAGCGACGCAATCGCCGATCTGCGCAAGGCCGGTTTCAAACAGGGCTTCAATTTCGTCGACCTGTTCAGGCCGCTCAATCCGACCTACAACGAGGCGTACTACGTCTTCACCTCGCGCTCGGCGATCGTGAGCGTCGGCGCCGAGGACGGTGCGGTCTGCGAGCACCGCTCCAAGGACTGGTACACCAAGCCCGCAGGGGAGTCGCTCTAAGCGAAAAAATCGCGGGGACCGGCTAGCCGGCCCCCGCATCGCTTTAGAACAGCGCCTTGATGTCGCTCTCGAAGGTCGCCTCGTCGGTGCTGCCGATGTACTTCTTGACGATGTTGCCGTCGCGGTCGATCACGAAGGTGGTCGGAATGCCGCGAATGCCGCCGTAGGCGCCCGTGATCGCGTCGTCGGCCATCACGACGGGGTAGTTGATGTGGTTCTCGGCCATGAACTTGGAGACGACGCTCGGGCCGTCTTGGTCCACGGAGATGCCGATGATCTGCAGGCCCTTCTTGGCGTACTTCTTCTGCAGCGCCACGAAGTGCGGAATCTCGCCGCGGCACGGCGGGCACCAGGTGGCCCAGAAATCCACGATGCGGACCTTGCCCTTGTAGTCCGAGAGCTTGACGGTCTTGCCGTTGGTGGCGCTCTTGAGCGCGAACTCGGGTGCGGCGCCGATGGTTGCGTGCTTCGCCGCCGCAGGCTTCGTGGCGGCGTTCGCGGTGTGCGTGCCGACCAGGGCCATCCCGCCCGCGAGCAGGCTCGCGCCCAGGGCGAGGGAGAGGAATTTCTTCACGGGAGTCTCCTTTGCAAATCGCTTGCTCGATCTGGCTTCCATTATGCCCCATGACGACGAAGACTGCTGGTGGGTTCCGCCGGGTCGTTCTGGGAGAGGCCGTCGCTCGCGTGTTAGAATGGGCGCAGCGCGGCAACGACGCCGCCAGGAGGAACGATGACGTTTGATCCCCGCTTTGCGCGCCCGGAATCCCTCATGATGAGCTACGGCTACGACCCGTTCCTCTCGGAGGGCGCGGCCAAGCCGCCGATCTTCATGACCTCGACCTTCGTTTTCAAGACGGCCGAGGAGGGCGAGCAGTACTTCAAATGGGCCTACGGCCTCGAGAAGCGCCAGCAGACGCAGAGCATGGGGCTTATTTACTCGCGCCTCAACAATCCGAGCCTGCAGATTCTCGAAGAGCGCCTCGCGCTCTGGGATGGGGCCGAGGCGGCGCTGACGTTCGCGAGCGGCATGGCGGCGATCACGACGACGGTGTTGGCCTGCGTGAAGCCGGGGGACGTGCTGTTCTACACGATGCCGATCTACGGCGGCACCGAGTTTTTGTTTCAGCACATTCTGCCCAAGTTCGGCATCGAGACGCGCCCCTTCGCGATCGACCAGCCGCTCGAGGCGCTGGAGGCCGAGGCGCGCGAGCTGGGCGATCGCCTGGCGGCGTTCTACCTGGAGACTCCCGCGAATCCCACCAACATGATGATCGACATTCAGGGTGTCGCGGCGATCGCCGAGCGCCTCTCGACGCCCGAGCACCGCGTGCTCACGATAGTCGACAACACCTTTTTGGGGCCCGTCTTCCAGCATCCTCTGACGCTGGGCGCGGATGCGGTGCTCTACTCGGCGACCAAGTACATCGGCGGACATTCGGACGTGATCGCGGGCGCCATGACGGGCCGCCGCGAGGTGGTCGAGGCCGTGTCGACCTACCGGACGATCATGGGCTCGATGCCGGATCCGTTCAGCTGCTGGCTGTTGTTGCGCTCGCTCGAGACGCTCAAGCTGCGCATGGAGGCTCAATCGAAGAGCGCCGAGCGCGTCGCGCGGGCGCTCGCCGAGAGCTCCCACGTGGCCGAGGTCCTCTATCCGGCGCTGCTGCCGACGGATTCGCCGCAGTATGCCATCTATCGCAAGCAGTGCGCGGGGCCGGGGGCGATCGTGAGCTTCAAGGTCCACGGCGGCAAGACCGAGGCCTTCCGCTTCCTCAACGCCGTGAAGCTCTGCAAGCTGGCCGTGAGCCTGGGCGGCACCGAGAGCCTGGTGGAGCACCCGGGCACGATGACGCACAGCGACATTCCGCGCGACGTGCAGGAGCGCTTCGGCATCACCGAGAACCTGATCCGGCTCTCGGTGGGCGTCGAGAACACCGATGACCTGCTCGCGGATCTCATGCAGGCGCTCGAGCTGAGCCAGACGGACGTGGTGCGGAACGAAGCGGCTTACGGCAGCGGGATTTAGAA
>DATNPP010000269.1:0-6001 GCA_036703175.1 Oscillatoriaceae cyanobacterium | reverse complement strand
AGAGGCTCACGATCGCGATCGCCAGCAACAACGGCCCGACGACGTGCGCGTTGACGCCCGCCCATCCGGAAAAACCGAGCACCTGCGGGCTCGCCATCAGCCAGGCAGCGAGCAGCGCGCTCGCCATTCGAAAGATCATACCGCCTCCTCGCCCCAGAGCGGCCGCCAGAAGCCGTGCCCCTCGCGCCAGACCCGCTTGAGGTGCTGCAGCGTCGCGAGCAGCTCGGTGAGCGTCGGGCCGGCGAGCGCGATCGACACCAGCGCCGAGACGAGGCACAGGCTGCACCAGGCGTGCGCGAGCAGCGGCTGGATCATCAACAGCCCCACGCTGCCGCACGCCGTGGGCAGCACCACCAGCGCCTGAGCGCACACCGCCCAGGGGGCCGTGCGCCAGCGCATCGTACCGCCCAGCGATGCAAAAATCGCATCGAGCACGTACGCGATCGCCCCGAGCGAGGCGTCCGGCAGCGGCAGCAGCCGCGAGACCGCCGAGTGCAGCACGCGCTGGCTGCCGTCGCCGAAGAAAGGCTCCCAGACCTCTTGCAACACGCCGAGCTGGTACAGCGTGAGCGTGAGCGCCACGGCCAAGCCGACCAGCGAGAGGCACAAGACGGGCAAGCGCCCGTGCCGGCCCCGCCAGGCCGAGGGATTGGCGTCCCAGCCGGGCGGCACGGACGAAACGGGCGCGACCGCCGCCGGTCTTTCCGCGATCGCCATCTCAGTCCTCCACGTCGACTTTGAGCTCGCCCTCCTGGTGCGTCACCGTCACCTGTAAGCCGCCGTCGCGCCGGCGGTAGAGCAGGTCGACGCACGCGCCGCCCACGCGCAATCGGCGCACGTGGAGGTGGTTCACGTAGTCGGGCAAGATGGGACGCACGATGCGCAGGCGCTTGGCGAACGCGTCCGGCACGAGGCCGAGCAAATTGCGCATCAACAGCGGCAACGCGCCCGCCGCCCAGGCCTGCGGGTGGCAGGCCACCGGGTAGCGCACCGGCTCGCCGAACTGATCGGCGCGGAATCCGGAGAACAACTCCGGCATTCGAAACTGATCGAAGTGCGTCGCCGCCTCGAAGATGCCCTGAAAGATCGCCAAGACCTTGTCCTCGAAGCCGTACGCCCGAAGGCCCATCGCGATCAAACTGTTGTCGTGCGGCCAGACGGTGCCCAGGTGGTAGCCGATCGGGTTGTACCGTCGGGCATCGCCCGAAAGGGTCCGAACGCCCCAGCCGCTGTACATCGGTTCGGCAAACAAGTGGTCGGCCACGGCGCGGGCGCGTTTGTGGTCGATGATGCCCGTCCAGAGCGCCTGGCCCATGTTCGAGGCCACCACGGCGCACGGGCGCTTGTCCTTTTGCAACGCCAGGGCGTAACAGCCCAGGTCCTCGAGCCAGAAGTCCTGATTGAAGCGCTCCTTGAGCGCCTTCGCCTCCGCGCGCAGGCGTGCCGCCTGGCGCGTGTCGCCGTCGCGCTCGTACAGGTCGGCGATGCGCAACTTGGCCATGTACACGTAGCCCTGCACCTCGACCAGCGCGATCGGCGGCTCGGCGAGCGACCCGTCCGCGTTGACGATCGCGTCGCCGGAGTCCTTCCAGCCCTGGTTGTCGAGGCCGCTAGAGGACTTCTTCTGGTACGTCACGTAGCCCCAGTCGTGCGGATCGCCGAAGTTGTCGATCCAGCCCAGCGCCGCCTCGATGTTCTTCTTGAGCTCGCGAAACAGGCTCATGTCCCCGCACCAGGCGGCGTGCTCGGCGACCAACAAGATGAAGAGCGGCGTGGAATCCACGCTGCCGTAGTACGGCCCGAAGGGAATCGCATCGAGGCGCGCCAGCTCGCCGACGCGCATTTCATGCAGAATCTTGCCGGGCTCCTCATCTTGCCAGTCGTTGACCTTGCGGCCCTGGTACTGCGCGAGCAGGCGTAGCGTCTGCTCGGCCAGCCCCGAGTCGAACGCCAGCGTCTGATAGGCCGTCACGAGGCTGTCTCGGCCGAAGAGCGTGCCGTACCAGGGAATGCCGGCCGCGAAGTACTCGTACTCGCCGAGCCGCGATCGCAGCACGTGCAGATCGACCAGGCAGCGATCCATCACGCGCTCGAGCAACAGGCTGGGGGTCTTCACTTCCGTGCGCTGGTCGAGCCAGGTGTCCGAGGCCTGATGCAGCTTCGTCTCCACCTGCTCCAGATTGGGCTCGCGCCGGGCGCGCGGCATGGCCTCGTCGCGCTCGGGCGATTCGGCGATCCACAGCGACACGTACAGCTTGACGGCCTCGCCGGGCGGCAGCTCGAGGTGGAAGTGCGCGCTGCGATCCATGCGCCGCACGGGAGCCGGCTCGAAGTGGATGGCGGTGCTGCGGAACAGGCCATCGGCGCCCTTGTAGGAGAAGCCGAGCACGTCGCCCTCCCAGCGCGGCGGCGCGTGATTGCCGTCCGGCTGCTTGTGCAGACCGCGAACATTGAAGACGTCCTCGAACTCGGCGCGAAAGCTCAACGTCACCGGCAGCACGATCGAGTCATCGCCCGAGTTCATGAACATGATCTCGTCGTTGAGCGTGAGGTTGTCGCCACGCAGCAGGCGCGACCAGCTGATCGCGATCGTCTCCTTGTCGACGAGCGTGCCGTCCTCGAGCTGAATGTTCGAGTTCGTCAGCTCGAAGCGCCCCTTGAAGCCGCCGCGCGTGGCCGAGGCCAGCACCTGGGCCTGCTGGCCGTCGATCTTCAGCTCGTAGCCGCGCAGATAGCGGCAATCGTGGTAGTAGAGGCCGAAGCCGTGCCCCTCCTTGAGCGGCACGTTGCCCTCGCGATCGACGACGAAGAAGAGATCCCAGTCCTTGATCACGAGCGCGTCCGCGATGCTGTGGACGATCGCCGGCGTCTTGAAGTTCTGCGGCTTCTTCGTCTGCGCGCGCTTTTGCGCGGCCGTCAAGCCGACGTGCTTGCCGCGCAGATCCGCTTCGTGCTTCGCCATGATCGCCTCCTCCCCATTCCGAGCCCGATTACCGCCTCAGGCGCTGCGTCGCAACAGCGCCGCCGAGAGCCCCGCGAGGCCCACGCCGGCGAGCGCCACCCAGCCCGGATGCGTGGTGGCCCAGAGCTCGAGGCTGCGGCGCCGCGCGCGCGAGTCGAAGCGCCCGTGGGCCGCGTGGTACCCCGGCACCGGCGCGTAGAGGTTGTTGGGCCGGTTCGGATCCGCCGGCACCGAAGTCTCCTGGCTGCGATAGCCCACCTTGGCCAGATAGCGGTCCAGCAAGCCCGGTATCACGCGCTCGCCGAGAATCGCCTGAACCGTCGAGAAGCCGATCCAGAGCTCCTTGCGCTGATGATGCGCCGCCCAGTAGATGCCGCGCGCGATCACCTCGGGCTGATAAATCGGCGGCACGGGCTGCGTCTGGTACGGCAGCCGGCTCTTCTCCCAGTCGAACTGCGGCGTGTTGACGGCCGGCAGCTGCACCATCGTCACGTGCACGTGGCTCTTGTCGTGCAGCAGCTCGCAGCGCAGCGACTCGGTGAAGCCCTTGATCGCATGCTTGGCCGCGCAGTAGGCGCTTTGCAGGGGGATCGAGCGGTAGGCGAGCGCCGAGCCCACCTGCACGATCGTGCCGCGATCGCGCGGCAACATGCGCTTGAGCGCCGCCAGCGTGCCGTAGACGTAGCCCAGGTAGGTCACGTCCGTCACGCGCTTGAACTCGTCCGCGCTCATTTCCTTGATCGGCGAGAAGACCGAGACCATCGCGTCGTTCACCCAGACGTCGATCGGGCCCAGCGTGTCCTCGACGATTTCGGCGGCCTGCTCCAGCGCCTCGGCGTCGGCCACGTCGCACGGAATGATGACGGCGCGCCCGCCGGCGGCCTCGACTTCTTGAGCCGCGGCCTCGAGGCCCTCGGTGTCGCGCGCGATCAGGCCGATCCAGGCCCCGTGAGCCGCGAACTCGCGCACGGTCGCGCGCCCCACGCCGGCCGATGCGCCGGTGATGACCACCACTTCCGGTCTTTGCTGTGCCATAATTTCCTCCTAGCGCGCCGTCGCCAGCGCCCGGCGCCAATTTCCCTGGCGCGCCTGCTGCACGGCCACGGACGCCCGCTCGGGCAGATGGATCTCCTCGACGCGATCGCGCGCCCAGGCCCACAGTTGCGGCACCTCGCTGCGCAGCTTGTCCGGCGCGGCCGCGAGGAACGCGGGCACGCCGGCCGCGAGCAGCCCCCAGGCGACGGCGTTCGGGCGCTCGCCGCGCAGCCAGTCGTAAGTCATGCCGGTCACGCCGGCGTAAATCGCGTGGTAGAAAGCCTCCTCGGCGATCGCCGGCGCCCCCCAGCTCCAGAACGGCGCCGCGCCCGTGAGCGGCGAGATCATCACGTAAGCGGCGCCTTGCACGGTGGCGCCAAATGCCAGATTGGCCGGCCAGCCGCGCACGCCGACCGCGTCCAGCAAGCCGCGATAAGCCCCCCAGGCCGTGCCGTACCCGAAGTGCACCAGCCAGTTGAGGCGCGTCTCGGCTGCCGGCGACTCGGGCCGCAGGCCGAACAGGCGCTCGGTCGTCTTGGCGGGCCCGTTGCTCGGCTTCTCGCCGCGCACGCGCTCGACGAGCAGCTGCGCGCCCGTCATCACCAGCGTGCCCGCGAGACCGGCGACCACGCCCAGCGCCAGGTCGCCCGCGATATCGTGAACCCGGTTCATGGGGCCTCCTTCGTCAAAATCGCAACAGGTCGAGCCCGGTCGCGTCGTCTTTTCGCCGCGTCAGGGCGTGGGGGGACTGGATCAAAAAGAGCTCGAGCGTGGGCTGCACGCGCGCGTGCAGAAAGTGGCCGCCCCAGCTGCGGCCCTCGCGATCGGCGATCGTCACGTGCGCATGCAGCTTGAGCTCCTGCTCGCCGGTCAGGGCGAGGTTGCCCAGAAAGCTCGTGACCTCGACCTGCTGCTCGTAGGGATGCTCCTCGTAGCGGCGCGTCTCGAGGTTGAAGTACGCCAGCGTCACGCGCGCGAAGGCGCCCACGCCCATCAGCCGGCCGGCGGTGATGCCGCGCTCGCGCGCGAAGGTCAGGATCTCCTCATGGGGATCCTCGCCGGGCATCAGCACCAGCGCGTAGGTCTTCTCGGCGCCCTCGGCGATCAGCTTGACTTGCATCTCAGCCTCGCTTTCGCGCCCGCCAGGCGATCGCCCCGACGAGCCCGAGCCCCGCGCCGGCCATCACCGCGATCTCGAGCGGCTTCCAGCCCGGCTTCAGCCGCGGTGCCGCGGCCGGCACGGCGCCGACCTCGACGAGGGCCAGCCGCAGCACCTCGGCGATGTGCAGCGGGCGCCGCCCCGTGCCCTGTTGAATCTGCTCGTGACAGCTGAAGCCGTTCGTGATGACGAGCGTGTCCGGATCCGCCTCGCGCACCGCCGGCAGCAGCACGCGCTCGCCGGCTTTCACCGCGACGTCGTAGCGATCGCCGGCCTCGAAGCCGAAGGCGCCCGCCATGCCGCAGCAGCCCGCGTCGATCACCTCCACGTCGACGCCCATGCGTTTGAGCAGCTTCACCTCGCTCTCGGGATCGAGCACGGACTTGTGATGGCAGTGCATGTGCAGCTTGGCCTTGCGCTTGAGCGGCGGCGGCGCGAAGGTGCGCGACTCTTTCAACAGGAACTCGCTGAAGAGGAACGTCTGCTGTTGCAAGCGCTTCGCGAGCGGATCGTCCGGCATCATGCCGACGAGCTCGTCGCGGAAGACGGACACGCAGCCCGGCTCGAGGCCCACGATCGGCACGCCCGCGTTGAGCTCGCTCTGCAGTTGCTCGAGGGCGTTTTGCAGGAAGCGGCGCGCCATGTTCAAAAAGCCGTAGTCGTAAAGCGGCCGGCCGCAGCAGAGGCCCTCGGGCACCACCAGGTGGTAGCCCGCCGCCTCGAGCACCTCGACGCCGGCGCGCGCGATGTCGGGGTGGAAGGGGTTGTTGAAGGTGTCCACCCAGTAGATCAGCCGCGGACCGTCCGGATTGCGCGGCGTGCGGCGGCGCCACCAGGCCATGAAG
>DATNPP010000259.1:0-5979 GCA_036703175.1 Oscillatoriaceae cyanobacterium | reverse complement strand
CGCCCGAGATGTTCGAGGGCGACGCGCCCTTTGCGCCGAGCTTCACGCTCGACATGATGGCGAAGCACGCGGTGGACTTCTGGCTCACTTCCGAAGACCTGCCCGATCCCGACAACCGCGTGACGGTGAATGCGCTGGGTGAGATCTCGCTCCACTACACGGAGAACAACCTCGAGGCGCATCAACGCCTGACGGCCAAGCTCAAGTCGATGCTCGATCACCTGGGGCTGGAGCATCATCTGCTGCCGCAGTCCGTCTACCTCGGCAAGAAGATCCCGCTCGCCGGCACCGCGCATCAGTGCGGCACGGTGCGCTTCGGCCACGATCCCGCGCTCTCGGCGCTGGACACGAACTGCAGAGCGCACGACGTGGACAACCTCTACGTGGTGGACGGCAGCTTCTTCCCGTCGAGCACGGCCTGCAATCCGGGGCTCACGATCATGGCCAACGCGCTGCGCGTGGCGGATCACCTGCGCGATCGCCTGGGCGTGGCCCGCGAGGCCGTCGTGCGCGTGCCCTCGGCCGAAGCGCGCGTCTAGGGTGTCGTCGGCAAGAAACGCTTGCCGGGCGGGTAGAAATCATTCCAGAAACGAGCGGCATTCGCCGCGAAAGGAGACCTGATGTCGGAGCAACAAGCCACTGTCGCCAATCTGCGCGAGGCGCTGAAGTTCTTTCTCGAAGACGACAACATGATCGATCGGCTGGAGGCGAGTGCCCTCAAGGATTTGCTGTTGCAAGACGGCAAGATCGACGCCGAGGAGAAGAAGTTTCTGCAAGCTGCCATCCAGCATTCGAACTTCGATTCCCAGGCCCTCGGGATTCTCGAACGCCTTCTCGAAGACGCCTAGTGTCGCTCGGCTTTAAGCCGGCGCATCGCTAGGAGGTACCCGCCGCGAAAGGGCGCCAATACGTCGCGCCCTCGAGCGGCGGGTTTTCGATGAAGCCGAGCACCGCATCCATCAGCGGCGGCGCATTCATGCGCTTGCTTGGTGAAGAATTATTATTCGTCGTTCGTTTGTGCACGCTTGTGGTTTATCGTACGCAGCAACCCACACGCCGAGCGCGAGGAACGATTATGGCGAACAGTCTGGGCATCACGAACCTACGCGGTTGGATCCTGCAAATCGGCAAGATCTTCTGCGGCGCGGCCGGCGGCCTCTTCATCGGCGACGGCATTCACAACTTCCTGGCGCTCAAGTTCCACCACCTCGGCACGGCCGGCGCCACCGATCGCATCGTCATCGGGATCGCTTTGCTGGTACTCGCCTCGGCGGTCGGCGCCTCGCAGAAGGTCGTCACGCACCTCCAAGCGAGCGCCCCGAGCGGCGCGGCGTAGCGACGACGGTAAAAGGACTGCGTCAGTTCTCCAGCAAGGTCTCGAGCAGCCACTGCTTGGCCTGCGGCGCGTAGATCAGCTCGCCGTGGTTCACGCCCAGTACCTCGCAACGCAGCAGCCGCGCGCCGCCCGCGCACATTGCGTCCGTCGCCGTGGCGCTTTCCACGAAGACCGTGCCGTCCGAGGGCCCCGTGGTCTCGTTCAGCACGCCGACGCGATCGGCGCGATCGCCCGCGAGCACGACGAGTTCGATGCGGGGATCCAGTGGACGCGCGTCCAATCGCGCCAGAAAGTGCCCGCCCTGGGCGATCGCCGCGTCGATGCCGTCCGAATAGGAGACCAGGCCCTGCCCGCCGTAGTAGGTCGTGTGCCAATCCGGCTCGACGGGCGAGAGCGGGTAGACGTGATCCCAGCGCGCGAGCATCTGGGCCTGGCCGGGAAAGCAATTGACCGTGTTCGTGTACAGCGTGCGATCGGCCGTGTCGCTCCAGACGCCGAAGGCCAACATTCGCCGCCACACGAAGGGCGCGTTGAGGCGGGGATCGTCGCGCTCCGGCACCAGCGCCCATTGAATCTGCGGATGGCGGAAGGCATAGTCGATGCCGGCGTTCGGGCCGCCGACCATCACGAGCCGGCGAATCTCGCCGCGATAGGGCGTCATCCAGGGCTCAGCGAGGCCGCTCGCCAGGGCGCGCGCCGCCACGGTGCCTTTGGAATGGGCCACCACGTCGACCTGCTCCGCGCCCGTGAGGGCTAGTACGCGCGCGATCGCGCAGGC
This sequence comes from Oscillatoriaceae cyanobacterium, assembly GCA_036703175.1. GTDB lineage: Bacteria > Cyanobacteriota > Sericytochromatia > S15B-MN24 > JAQBPE01 > DATNPP01. Next base: position 3,865 of record DATNPP010000259.1, on the reverse strand, counting down.
GAGCGACTCGCGCTGCAGCAGATTGTCGCCGTGCCGGTGGGCGAAGGTGACGGCGAAGACGCGCCGGCCGGCTGCGACGAGGCCCTGGGCCAGCCCTTCGTTCTCGCGACCGTAAGGATCCGTCCAGCAGGTGCCGTCCATCGTGGCCCCGTGCACGAGCAGTACGGGCGTGCCGTGTCTCGTTTGCCAGTTCGGGGCGGCGTGCAGCAGCACGTCACGCGACGCGGGCGTCTCGGTGCCGAAAGCCTCGACCACCTCCGGGCTGCGCTGCCGGCCCGCCAGGCGTGCCCATTCGTCCGGGAAGGCCGGGTGGGTGTGCGTCAGGCGCTCGAGGCGCTCCCAAAAGCGGCCGGCGATCGCGCCCGTCACTCCGAAAGGCGCCGTGGGCGAGGCCCCTTGCGAGGCGTCGGCGTGGGCGGAGGGGCGAACGGTCGCGCCGAACGGGGACATCCAGGGGGCCCAAAAAGGCGTCACGGCGTTTCGATTCCAGGGGGATGTGCGGTAAACGTCCCCATGCTACCATTTTCGAGCAGACGACCGGCAGGGTCGGACGGCGGAACGGAGGCTTCGATGTCCTTTTCCTTCGACGGCAAGGTTTTGTTCATCACTGGCGGCGCGAGCGGCATCGGCCGCGCGATCGCCGAGGCCTTCGCCGAATCCGGCGCGCGCGTCGCAATCGCCGATCTGAACGCGCAAGCGGCCAAAGAAGCCGCCGCGGCCTTCGGCGCGTCCGGGCTCGGCCTCGGCTGCGACGTCGGCCGCGAAGCCGACCTGGCGGCCGCGATTCGGGCCACCGAGGAAAAGTTCGGCCGTCTGGACATTCTCATCAACAACGCCGGATTGCAGCACGTCGCGCCGCTCGAGGAGTTTCCGACCGAGCGATTCGAGTTGATGCTGCGCGTGATGCTCACGGCCCCGTTCGTCGCGATCAAGCACGTGTTGCCGGGCATGAAGGCCCGCGGCCACGGCCGCATTCTCAATCTGGCGTCGATCAACGGCCTGGTCGGCTTTGCGGGCAAGGCGGCCTACAACAGCGCCAAGCACGGCATGATCGGCCTGACGAAAGTGGCGGCGCTCGAAACGGCCAGCCATGGCATCACGGTCAACGCGCTGTGCCCCGGCTACGTCGACACGCCGCTCGTGCGCGGGCAGTTCGAGGATCTGGCGCGCACCCGCGGCGTGCCGCTCGAGCGCGTGCTCGAAGAGGTGATCTACCCGCTGGTGCCGCAAAAGCGCCTGCTCGACGTGCGCGAGATCGCGGACTATGCCCTGTTTCTCGCAAGCGATCTCGCCCGCGGGGTCACGGGCCAGGCGGTCGTCATCGACGGCGGCTACACCGCCCAGTAGCGAGGGGCGTTGCGGGCGCTTGCTTGGGGTATGAACCCTAAGAAGGAGAATTGCCCGCCGTGAACGAAGAACAACGCCGTCTTCAGGAGACCCGCGAAGGCACGCATGCCTGGAAAGAGTGGGGCCCGTATCTCTCGGAGCGCGCCTGGGGCACCGTCCGGGAGGACTACAGCGCCGATGGCGACGCCTGGAACTACTTTCCGCATGATCAGGCGCGATCGCGGGTCTACCGCTGGAACGAGGACGGCCTCGCCGGCGTGAGCGATCGCCACCAGAACATGTGCCTGGCTTTGGCTTTGTGGAACGGCCGCGATCCGATTCTCAAGGAGCGCCTCTTCGGCCTCGCGGGCCCCGAGGGCAACCACGGCGAGGACGTCAAGGAGTGCTACTACTACCTCGACTCCACGCCGACCCACAGCTACATGAAGATGCTCTACAAGTATCCGCAATCCGCGTTCCCTTACGACGAGCTGGTGCGGGTGAACGGCGCGCGCTCGAAGTTCGAGCCCGAGTACGAGTTGCTGGACACCGGCGTCTTCGCCGAGGATCGCTACTTCGACGTCTTCGTCGAGTACGCCAAGGCCGGCCCGGATGATGTGCTCATGCGCGTCACGGCCGTCAATCGCGGTCCCGAGGCCGCCGAACTGCACTTGCTGCCGTCCTTGTGGTATCGCAACTCCTGGAGCTGGGGCTACACCGAGCCGCATCCGCACATGCGCGAGGAAGCCCGCGGCCAGCTGTCGCGCGGCAAGCACGGCGAGCGCTGGGCCACGGTGGAAGCCGATCAGAAGTTCCTCGGCCCGCGCTGGCTCTACTGCGAGGGCACGCCCGAGCTGCTCTTCACCGAGAACGAATCGAACATCGCGCGCCTCTACAACGAGCCGTGCGGGCCGTACAAGAAGGACAGCTTCCACGAATACCTGGTTCACGGCCAAAAAGACCGCGTGAACCCCGAGCACGTCGGCACCAAGTTCGCCGCGCACTACGCGCTCAATCTGGCGCCGGGCGAGGAGATCGTGCTGCGGCTGCGCTTCACGGGCGCGCACGCGGCCGAGCCGTTCGAGGACTTCGACGCCGTCTTCGCCGCCCGGGCGGCCGAGGCGGACGCCTTCTACGACGCGACGATTCCTCGGCAAGTCACCGAAGACGAGCGCCGTGTGATGCGCCAGGCCTACGCCGGCATGCTCTGGAGCAAGCAGTTCTACCACTACGTCGTGCGCGAGTGGCTCGAAGGCGATCCGGCCTTCTCGCCGCCGCCCGAGGGCCGTGGCGACATTCGCAACGGCACCTGGAAGCACCTCTACAACATGGACGTCATCTCGATGCCGGACAAGTGGGAGTACCCCTGGTACGCCGGCTGGGATCTGGCCTTCCACTGCGTCACGCTGGCGCTGGTGGATCCGGATTTCGCCAAGGATCAGCTGCTGCTGCTCGTGCGCGAGTGGTACATGCACCCAAACGGCCAGATTCCGGCCTACGAGTGGAACTTCAGCGACACCAACCCGCCCGTGCACGCCTGGGCGGCCTGGCAGGTCTACCAGATCGAGAAGCGCCGCACGGGCAAGGGCGATCTGAACTTCCTCAAGCGCATCTTCCAGAAGCTGCTGATTCACTTCACGTGGTGGGTCAACCGCAAGGACGCCGGCGACAACAACATCTTCGAGGGCGGCTTTTTGGGCCTCGACAACATCGGCGTGTTCGATCGCAGCCACGCGCTGCCCACCGGCGGCCACATCGAGCAATCGGACGGCACGAGCTGGATGGCGATGTTCGCGCTCGACATGCTCGACATCGCGATGGAGCTCTCGGAGGACGACCACACCTACGAGGACGTGGCGAGCAAGTTCTGGGAGCACTTCGTGTACATCGCGCACGCCATGAACAACATGGGCCGCGACGGGCTCGAGCTGTGGAACCATGAGGACGGCTTCTTCTACGACGTGCTGAGCATGCCGGACGGCAGCAGCTTCCCGCTCAAGGTGCGCTCGATGGTCGGCTTGATTCCGCTCTTCGCGGTCGGCCGATTGCGGCCCGAGTCGATGGCCAAGCTGCCGGCGTTCCAGCAGCGCCTGGAGTGGTTCATCGCGCACCGCTACGACCTCACGCGCCACGTGGCGCCGATGCAGGCCGTGGGCGAGGGCGAGCAGCGCTTGCTCGCGGTGCTCGACGAGCACCGGCTGCGCCGCATTCTTCGTCTGATGCTCGACGAGGAGGAGTTCCTCTCGCCGTACGGCATTCGCGCGCTCTCGCGCGTTCACAAGGATCACCCCTACGAGCTGCACGTCGACGGCGTGCAGTACCGCGTCGACTACGAGCCGGCCGAGTCCACCACGGGCATGTTCGGCGGCAACTCGAACTGGCGCGGGCCGATTTGGTTCCCGGTGAACTACCTGATCATCGAGGCGCTCAAGGAGTACCACGACTACTACGGCGATCGCTTCAAGGTGGAGTGCCCGACGGGCTCGGGCCACATGATGACCTTGCGCGAGGTGGCGCTCGAAATCGGGCGCCGCCTCTC
>DATNPP010000254.1:0-18293 GCA_036703175.1 Oscillatoriaceae cyanobacterium | reverse complement strand
TGGCCGTAGTCGATCGAGCTGCTCGAGGAGTACGCATCCGAGCCGGTGCTGTAAGACGGCGTGGTCGCGGCGTAGCTGGGGTCGGTCGCACCGTACGACGCGGTCGTCGAAGGATAGCTACCGTAGCTGGGGGTGTAGGATCCGATCGACATAGGGCAGTCTCCTTCGCGTGAGCACCGTGGTGCACTTGGTTGGCTGAGCTGAGAAGGTTATCGCGCAGGAGCGGCCGATCATTCTTAAGGGTTGTCTAAGAAATCCTCCAACTTACGTAAAGCTTCGATGAAGACGGCCCTCAGATTTGTTCGCAAAGGCTCACCACGCGTAGGCCTCGGGCGCCGGGCCGCCGGGGCCGGGGAAGAGGCTGTCCAGCCGCTCGAGCGTCTCGTCGCTCAGCGTGATTTCGAGTGCGCGCAGCGACTCGTCCAGTTGCTCGAGCGTGCGCGGCCCGATGATCGGCGCCGTCACGGCGAGATTGGTGAGCAGCCAGGCCAGCGCGACGTCGGCGGGTTTCTCGCCCAGTTCGGTGCAGAGCTTCTCGTACTGCTCGATCTGCGGCCGCACCTTCTCGAGTTCCTTCTGGATGCGCTCGCTCGCGCGGCGTCCCTGCGACTCCTTGTGCAAAACGCCGCCCAGCAATCCACCCGCCAGCGGGCTCCAGGGAATGAGGCCCAATCCGTAATCCTCGCAAGCGGGAATCACCTCGAGCTCGACGGTGCGCTCGGTGAGGTTGTAGAGGCTCTGCTCGGACACGAGGCCCAGGAAGTTCCGTCTGGCCGCCACTTCGTTGGCCTGGGCGATCTTGTAGCCCGGAAAGTTCGAGCTGCCGCAGTAGATCACCTTGCCCTCGCGCACGAGCTGCTCGAGCGCCTGATAAATCTCTTCCCAGGGCGCCTCGCGCCAGATGTGGTGCATCTGGTAGAGATCCAGGTAATCCGTGCCGAGCCGCTTCAAGCTGCCCTCGCAGGCGCGCCGGATGTGCAGCGCCGAGAGCTTCGAGGTGTTGGGCCACTCGCCCATCTCGCCGTAGACCTTGGTCGCGAGCACCACCTTGTCGCGGCGCCCGCCCTGCTTGAACCAGCGGCCGAGAATCTGCTCGGTGACGCCCTCGCCGCGCACCCAGCCGTAGACGTTGGCCGTGTCGAAGAAGTTGATGCCGTGCTCGAGGGCGCGGTCCATGATCTTGAAGGCGTCGGCCTCCGAGGTCAGCGGGCCGAAGTTCATCGTGCCGAGGCACAGCCGGCTCACCTGCAAGCCCGTGCGGCCGAGGAAGGTATAGTTCATGCGGGGCTCCTTTCTGGAAGCCCTATGGTAGCTGAGTCGGACCCGAACCACGAGGGCCGGGCGATCGCCTCGCCGATCGCGCCGCTCACGGCCTGGGCTGGAACGACGCCCGTCCGGGACCTTCGATCGTCACGGACGTCACGGGTTGCACGCGGTGGCGCGGCAGCGTGAATGCGAAGGTGCTGCCGCTTCCCGGTGTGCTGTGGACCTCGAGACGCCCGCCGTGACCCTCGATGAGCGCCTTGGAGAACGACAAGCCCAGGCCGGCGCCCCCACGCGCGCGCGTGCTGGTGGGGTCGACTTGATAGAACTTGTCGAAGACGTGCGGCAGATGCGCCGCATCGATGCCGATGCCCGTGTCGCGCACGCTCACCGAGGCGTTTCGCTCGTCGGCGGACAGCGTGGCTTCGACGCGGCCCCCGGCCGGCGTGAACTTGATCGCGTTGTCGAGCAGGTTGAAAATCACCTGCCGGATCCGCTGCGCGTCGATGTCCAGCTCGACCGGTTGCTCGGGCAGCGCGATTTCGAGCTCGAGCTTGGCTGCTTTCGCCGCCGGCGCCACCTGATCCGCCGCCTCGGACACGACGGCGCGCAGATCGCATGGGCCGATGTCGAACGTGAAGCGGCCGCACTCCAGCTGCGAGAAGTCCAACAGGTAATCCACCATGCGCTCCAGGCGCTTGCTACCGATTTGAATTTGCGCCACGAACTCCTCTTGGGGAGTGTTCAGTGTCCCGGCCACGTGGTCTTGCAGCAGCTCGGCGTTGCCCTCGATCGTCGCGAGGGGCGTCCGCAGCTCGTGCGAGACGTTGTTGATCAAGCTGGCTTTCAGCTGATCGAGCGTCAGCAGCTTCCGGTGCGCCTCGGCCAGTTCATGCTCGTACGCCTCGGCCTCCTCGGCGCGCTGCCTGTTTCGGCGCACTTCTCGCGCCAGGTGCGAAGTCAAGTAGCTGATCAAGGCCCCTACGACGGCCATTACCAGGAAAGTGAAGTAGTAGCCGGGGTCGTTCGCCGCAAGCGTGAAATACGGGCGGGTGAAGAAGAAGTCGAAGGCCGCGACTGCCAGAAAGGCCGTCACGACCGCGGCAACGGAATTGCCCAGGAGCGCGACGGCCACCGTGCCGAGCAGGTAGACGAGCACCAGGTTTTCCTGATGCGCCCGACCGAACATGAGGCGATCGATGAGCGTGCAGACGACCACGGCGGCGATCGCCCAAGCGTAGGGCCCGAAGCTCCGAAGGTTGCTCGTGAGTCGTCGTTGAACCGGCATGGGCCGATCGTGGGCCGTCGCGCTTTGCGACTCAAGCGGCGTGCAACCCAAAAAGACCCGGCGACGGACTCGTCTTGCCGCATTTGGGTCTACCGCGGACGATAGGGTTGCGCTTGCTTTCGGAAAAGGGGTTGCAAGAAGTTAAAGTTCCGGTTAAGATAAGTTTGTCCGGTCTTAAACAAGAGGGCCCTCATGTCGCAACGCCGCGCCATTTCCTCCGTTGGAACGCTCTTCATCACCGCCAGCCTGCTGTTGTCCGGCTGCGGCGCGACCCCGCAGGGTCTCCCCGTAAAGGCGATGAATGCGGCCACGGCCCAGTCCGTCGAGCCCGCCCCGACCTGGCAGGCGACGCAGGTCGCCCTGCCTCCCGAGGTGGAAGCCGCCGCGGCCAGCAACGATCTCACCTTCTGCTGGCCCTGGAACGCCGAGTGGTTCCACACCTGGGAGGCCGTGATCACCTCCATTATCACCGGCCGGCGCAAAGACGTGCCCGGCACGATGCCCCCCTACCCGACGCTCGATCCGGCGCTGGTTCAAGCCGCCGAGGCGCGCGGCCAGGGACGCGTCGAGCCCGCGCTGTACGTCAGCGGCAATCCGCAGGGCACGCAGCCCCTCGAGCCGGGCGACATCATCGTCACGGGCACGCGCGCGCAGTTGACGGCGGCGCTGCGCGCGACCGGCTGGATCGAGGTGCAGCCGCACACGAACTGGAACCTCTTCAAGCTGGGCCTCTCGGTCATGACGCGCTTCTGGAACGATCAGGCCGCGCCGGTCTCGCATCTGTACTACCAGGGCCGCCAAGAGACGCTCGCGTTCGAGAAGGACAGCGACTACGTCCTCTCGCGTGATCACATGCGCGTCTACCCCTTGCCGGCGGATTCGACGACGGGCTCGCCGCGCTGGATGATCGCGGCGAGCCGCGACGTCGCCATCACGGTGTGCTTCAAGCATCCGTCGTTCACCGGCTGGAAGATCTGGAAGATCCATTGGCCCACGCCGGATCTCGATCACCACGCCGACCTGCACACCGACGGCGAGCGCGCCCTCGTGCTGCTCGATCTGCTCAAGAGCCCGCAACTGAAGGGCTGGGACGCGGTGCACGCGACGCCGAGCACCGGGCCGCAAAGCCCGTATCAGACCGACGGCGAGGTCTTCGAGCTCACGCTGGGCGGCTAGGCGCCCGGCTTGCCGCCGAGATTGACCTCGTACACCTGGCCGTCCGTGGGATAGCGGTTGAGCAGCTTGTAGCGGCCGTCGCCGAGGGGCGTTTTCTGCGCGACCGCGGGCGGTTTGCCGTCGACCGCCGCCCAGTTTTGCACGAGGCCGGAACGCAGCAGATCCTGCATCACCAGATCGCGCTCGCCGTCGATGTCGCTGTCGGACGCGTGCGAGAGCATCGGCTTGTGCCAGGTCCATTCCCAGGGCCAGATTTTGCCGTGGGTGTCCGGATGCGGAAAGGTGATCGACAGCGCGTCGTCGCGCACGGCCGCCACGGCCCACATGTCCTGCCCGGTCTTGGGATCCTTGCCGAGCGAGAAGACGCGCAGGTGGTCGCGGCCCCGGTTGTAGTCGACGTTCTTGTTGAAGGCCATCGTCTCGACCTGGCCGTTCAGGTACTGCGCGGACACGGGGGCGCCGGGATCGTGGCCGAGGTGGAACAGCACCGAGAGGCCCATCTTGATGAAGTTCCAGGGCGATCGCGACGCCGAGAGCGACCAGCCCTGGCCCTCGAGGGCCTTGACGAGGTCGTCTTTCGAGCCGCGGATGACGAAGTTGACCGGATCGTGGAACGAGGTGCTCGCGGCGTCCGGCGAGAGCAAGGGCTGGGCCACCGTGCGCCCTCTGCCCGCGGCCTGCGCGCGCGCGAGCTGCGTCGGGTCGAGCGTCGGAAACGGCGGCAGTGCGCCGGGCACGTGGACGTTCTGACCCGAAACGAGGGCGTGTGCGAAGAGTTTCCACGTGCTGAGCAGCCCGGCCGGCGCGGGCGCGACCGGCGCGCTTTTCGGGGGCGCTGGAGGCGGAACGGCCTGCGCGGCGGACTTCGGCGTGACGGTGTTGGTGACGGTCGTGGGGAAAACGCGCATCAGAGGACCTCTGGTTGATCCTATCGTTCCCCGAAGCCGCCGAATTGCGTCAATTATTCGAAATTTAGGCTGGCGATAGCCTTACGCGCGCTCGACCGGCAGCGTGAACCAGAAGGTGCTGCCCTCGCCGTTGCGGCTGCACACGCCGATTTCGCCGCCATGCGCCTCGATGATTGCGCGGCAGACGGCGAGCCCGATGCCCATGCCGCCCAGGCGCTGGCCCGAGGGCAACTGGCTGAAGCGCTGGAACAATCGCGGCAGGTCTTCCTCGGCGATGCCCGTGCCCGTGTCGTGAACTTCGCAGACGAGGCGATCGCCGTCACGATGGGCGCTGACCACCACTTCGCCGCCCTTGCCCGTGAATTTGAGCGCGTTGCCCACCAAATTGATCAACACCTGCCCGATGCGCTCCGCATCGAAGCTGCATTCGAGCGCCGGCTCTTTCAGCCGCGCCGTGAGCCGGACGCCGGCCTCGCGGGCGCTCTCGGCGAAGCTGTCCACGATCTCGGCGACGGCGAGCGCCAGGTCTCCGGGCGTGCACTCGAGCTTGAACGTGCCGGTGCCGAAGCGCCCGAAGTCCAGAAGCTCCTGCACCAGGCGCTCGAGCCGCCTGGCGCCGCGGGAGAGCTCCTTGAGGTATTGTTGCTGCGCGAGCGTGAGGTTGCCGGCCTCGTCTTCCTCGAGGAACTCGACGTAGGCCACGATCGCCGTCAGCGGCGTGCGCAGCTCGTGCGAGACGGCGTTGACGAAGTCCCGGCGCATCGCCTCGAGCGCCTCGATGGACGTCGCTTCGGCGGGGGCCTCGCTGACGTCCTCGCAGGTGCCGACGAGGCACAAGCGGGAGGCATGCGCGTCTTCGAGGACGCTGCCCTGCGCGCGCAGCAATCGCATGCGGCCGTCCGCGTGAACGCGCTGCAATTGCATCTCGAACGCCTGACGACGCTTGGCGGCCTCCCAGAGCAACTTGCGTGCCCCTTCGCGCTGGTCGGGATGAAACAGCGCCAGAAACGCCGCGAGGTCCTCGCACGGCGCGCGCGGCGACAATTCCAGCAACGCGTACATCTCGGGCGAGAGCAGCACGCGGTCGTTCACCACGTCCCACTCCCAGCAGCCGAGGCGCGGGGCTTCGACCTCCTCGCCGGCCGAGCGATGACAGGCGACCCCCTGCGATCGCCAGAAGGCAATACCGGGGGCGGGAGCCTGATATCGCTTGACCGCCTCACTCTCGCCCATGTTGACATGGTGCGGGATCGCCGCCGCGACGGCAAGCGCCGATCGTTCGCCGACGCTCAGACCGCCACGAGTTCGATGTCGGGCTCGACGCCGCGCAGCAGGCCCTCGATGCCGGCGAGGGTGCCGAAAATGGCGCTGGGGCACGTCCCGCAGGCGCCCTGATAGTGGATCTTGAGCTTGTTTCCTTCGAGGCCCACGATCTCGAGGCCGCCGCCGTCCATCATGAGCGCGGGGCGCACCTGTTCGTCGAGGATCGCGTTGATCGTCGCCAGGCGCTCCACGTCTTCGGGACTCAGGTTCTCGGCCACGTCGGCCTTAGGCGTGGGAGACGCGACCTCTTGAGCCTGAGCGGCGCGGATCGGCACGGCGACCTGGCGCTCGAGCTCGTTCCACGGCACCAGCCCGTCCTGGGTGACGGTCAAATACTTGTCCACGTAGTACACGTTCGTGACGTGAGCGATCGCGAAGAGCTCGGCGGCGAGCGGATCGGACGCAGCCTGCGTCGAGTTCTCATAACTGCGCACCGCACCGTGCGTCAGCGGCTCTTTGAGCACGAAGCGCCGTGCATTGGGATTGGGGGTCGGCTCGATGTCGGCGATCTTGGGCATGCGTTCCTCCTAGCCCGCCGGACCCTCGGAGCCCGGAGCGGGATCGTCCGTGCCCTCGGTGGTGGCGGTGCCCCCTGAATGCAGTGCGGCTTGCAGCGTGTGCCACGGCAACACGGCGCATTTGACGCGCGAGGGCAGCCCGGCGATGCCCGAGAAGACCGTCAGCCGGCCGAGATGGTGCGGCCCGGCGGGGTCGAGCTGGCCGGTCGCCATCTCGCGAAACTCGCGAATCAGCTGTTCGACCTCGTCCGTGGTCTTGCCCTTGACGTTGGTGGTCATCATCGAGCTCGAGGCCTTGCAAATGGCGCAGGACTCGCCCTCGAAGCCGATCTTGCCGATGCGATCGCCCTCGAGCTGCAGATTCAGCGTGATGTGGTCGCCGCACAGCGGATTGACGCCCTCGGCGCGGTGATCGGCGTCGGGCAACAGCCCGTAGTTGCGCGGCTTCTTGTTGTGCTCCAGGATCACTTCCTGGTACAGGCTCGCAGGATTGGTCATGCGAAGATCTCCTGCACACGGCGCACGCCGGCCACCAATCGGTCGATTTCCTCGCGCGTGTTGTAGAACGCAAAGCTCGCCCGCACCGTCGCCGGCACGCCCATGCGCTGCATCACCGGCTGGGCGCAGTGATGGCCGGCGCGCACCGCGATGCCCTCGGCGTCGAGCAGCGAGCCCACGTCGTGCGGGTGCACGCCCTTGACCACGAAGGAGAGGACGGCGGCCTTGTGCGGCGCCGTGCCGATGATCCGCACGTCGGGCAGCGCCTCGAACTTCTCGGTCGCGTATTCCAGCAGCAAATGTTCGTAACGGGCGATGCGCTCCAGCCCGAGCTGTTCGAGGTACTCGATGGCGGCCCCCAAGCCGATTGCGGGCATAATCGGCGGCGTGCCGGCCTCGAAGCGGTAGGGCAGCACGTTGTAGGTCGTCTTCTCGAAGCTGACGGAAAGAATCATGTCGCCGCCGCCCTGCGCCGGCTGCATTTTCTCGAGCCAATCGGCCTTGCCGTACAGCACGCCGATGCCCGTCGGCGCGCCCATCTTGTGGCCCGAGAAGGCGTACCACTCGCAATCGATCGCCTGCACGTCGACCGGCATGTGCGGCGCCGCCTGGGCACCGTCCACCAGCACCGGCGCACCGACGCCGTGGGCCAGCTTCACGATCTCCTCGACCGGATTGATGGTGCCCAGCGCGTTCGAGACGTGCACGATCGTGACGAGCTTGGTGCGCTCGCTAAGCAGGTTCTTGTAGGCGTCCATATCCAGCACGCCGCGGTCGTCCATCGGAATGACCTTGAGCACGACGCCCTTTTCCTCGGCGAGCATCTGCCAGGGCACGATGTTTGAGTGGTGCTCCATCGCCGAGAGGATGATCTCGTCGCCGGCTTTCAGGTGTTTGCGGCCGTAGCCGTGCATCACGAGGTTGATCGCGTCCGTCGTGCCGCGGGTGTAGATGATCTCGCGCTCGGACGCCGCATGAATGAAGTGCTGCACGCGCTTGCGGGCGCCTTCGTAGGCCTCGGTGGCGTTCTGCGAGAGCGTGTGCACGCCGCGGTGCACGTTGGCGTGCTCGTGCTGCTGGTAGCGCACGAGCCGATCGAGCACCGGCTGCGGCATCTGCAAACTCGCCGCGTTGTCGAGGTACGCGAGCGGATGGCCGTTGATGGTCTCGCGCAGGATCGGGAAGTCCTCGCGAATGCGCGCGACGTCGAGGCCCGCGTTCTGCTCGGTGGCCGTGCTCATACGTGCTCCTCGATCGTGTGCGCCAGCACCGACGCTTCCAATCGCTCGCGCAGGCTCGAAACGGGAATCCGCTCGAGCACCTCGGCGGCGAAGCCGTGCAGCAACAGGCGGTAGGCTGCTTGCTCCGAGAGCCCGCGGCTTTGCAGGTAGAAGAGCTCCTCGCTCTCGAGTTGCCCCACGGTCGCGCCGTGCGAGCACTTCACGTCGTCGGCGAAGATCTCGAGCTCGGGCTTGGCGTCCACGCGCGCGCGCGGGCTCAACAGTAGATTGCGGCTGGACTGCGCCGAGTCCGTTCCTTGCGCGCCGCGCGACACGTGCACGCGGCCGTTGAACACGCCGTGGGCGCGGCCGCCCGCGACGCACTTGGCGAGCTGCTCGCTGCGGCCGTGCGGGCGCGCATGGGTGATCGACGAGTGCGTGTCGGACTCCTGCTCGCCCGTGATGAGCGTGAGGCCGTAGAGCTTGGCTTCGGCGCCTTCGGCGGATTGCGTCACTTCGGCGTTCAAGCGCGACAGTCGTGCGCCGTAGTTCACGAGCACCGCCTCGTAACGGGCGTCGCGGCCGATGGTCGCGGCGCTGCGGCCGATGTGGATCGCGGCGTCGCCCTCGCGCTGCACGCGCAGATGCACGAGCCGCGCGCCGTCGCCCACGGCGAACTCGCTCACGGCGTCGGCGAAGTGAACGCCGTCGCCTGCGCTCACATGATCCTCGATCACGGTCGCGGCGCTGTTCGCGCCGACGATCACCAGCGCGCGCGCATAGCTCGCGACGGGCGTCGTATGCGGAACGCTCACGAAGAGCAAATGAATCGGGGAGGCGACCTGGCTGTCCGGCGCGACGACGACGAGCGCGCCGTCCTCGGCCATGCGGCCGTTGAGCGCCGTGAAGACGTCGTCCGACAGCGGCGCGAGCGTGCCCAGGCGGGACTCCGCCACGCCGCTCGCGCTTTCGCGCAGCGTGCCGACGGTGACGCCCGTCAGGCCTTCGAGCGACGAAAGCTCGGGGGCATAGAAGCCGTTCACGAAGACCAATCGGCTGTGCGTGGCTTCGGGCAGCAAATAGTCCGAAAGCTGCGTGTGCGTGACGGACGTGGCGGCAGCCGGCGCGAACGCCTGTTGCTTCAAAGGCGCCAGATTCATAAAGCGCCAGGCCTCGTCCTTCGGCCCCGGCAGCCGCATTTCGGGAAGCGCCCGCTCGGCCGCCCGGCGCAGCGTCTCGAGCGGACCCGTGACGTTCGGCGCGCCGGCCTGCAGGGCCTCGAGGGCGGCGTCGCGCAGCGTTTCGACGCTCATCGCGCCACCCGCGCCTCGTACTCGTCGCGGACCCAATCGTAGCCGCGCGTCTCCAGTTCGAGCGCGAGCTCCTTGCCGCCCGTCTTGATGATGCGCCCGCCGGCCATCACGTGCACGAAGTCCGGCGTGATGTAGTTGAGCAATCGCTGGTAGTGCGTCACCATCAGCACCGCGTTGTCCGGGCGCTTGAGCTGATTGACGCCGTTCGCGACGATCTTGAGCGCGTCGATGTCGAGGCCCGAGTCCGTCTCGTCGAGAATCGAGAGCGACGGCGCCAATACGGCCATCTGCAGAATCTCGTTGCGCTTCTTCTCGCCGCCCGAAAAGCCGGCGTTCACGCTGCGGTCGAGGAAAGCGGGATCCATTTCGACGACTTTGAGCTTCTCACGAATGAAGTCGTCGAACTCGAGCGGGTCGAGCTCTTCTTCGCCGCGCGCCGTCGCGATCGTGTTGTAGGCCAATCGCAGAAAGTTCGCGTTCGTCACGCCCGGCACCTCGATCGGGTACTGGAAGGCCAGAAACAGCCCGGCGCGCGCGCGCTCCTCGGGCGACAACTCGAAGAGGTCCTGCCCCTTGAACGTCACGCGGCCGCCGGTGACGGTGTAGGCCGGATGGCCGGCGAGCACCTTCGAGAGCGTGCTCTTGCCCGAGCCGTTGGGCCCCATGATCGCGTGGACCTCGCCCGGATTGATCGTGAGGTCGACGCCCTTGAGAATCGGCGTGTCTTCGACGTTGGCGGTGAGGCCGGAGATGGTGAGAAGCGGGGTCGTCATGGGTGAATTCCTTTAACCGACGCTGTTCTCCAGCTTGAGCTCCAACAGCTTGCTCGCCTCGACGGCGAACTCCATGGGCAGCTGGGTGAAGACGTCCTTGCAGAAGCCGTTGATGATCATCGAGATGGCTTCTTCCTGGTCGATGCCGCGGCTGGCGAAGTAGAACATCTGGTCCTCGCCGATGCGGCTCGTGGTGGCCTCGTGCTCGACCTTGGCGGTCTGATTGCCGACTTGCAGATAGGGCACGGTGTTGGCCGAGCAGCGATCGCCGATCAGCATCGAGTCGCACTGCGAGTAGTTGCGCGCGCCCTCGGCCGTCGGGCCGATCTTTACCTGGCCGCGGTACGTGTTCGAGCTGGCACCCGCGCTGATGCCCTTGGAGATGATCGTCGAGCGCGTGCGCTTGCCCACGTGCACCATCTTGGTGCCCGTGTCCGCCTGCTGGTGATTGTTGGTGAGCGCCACCGAGTAGAACTCGCCGACCGAGTCGTCGCCCTTGAGCACGCAGCTCGGGTACTTCCAGGTGATCGCCGAGCCGGTCTCGACCTGCGTCCAGCTGATCTTCGAACGCCGGCCCTCGCACAAGCCGCGCTTGGTCACGAAGTTGAAGATGCCGCCCACGCCGTTCTCGTCGCCGGCGTACCAGTTCTGCACCGTTGAGTACTTGATCTCGGCGTCGTCCAGCGCGACGAGCTCGACCACGGCCGCGTGCAGCTGGTTCGTGTCGAACTTCGGCGCCGTGCAGCCTTCGAGGTAGCTCACGTAGCTGCCTTCCTCGGCGACGATCAGCGTGCGCTCGAACTGGCCGGATTCCTGATTGTTGATGCGGAAGTAGGTCGAAAGCTCCATCGGGCAGGTGACGCCCTTGGGAATGAAGCAGAACGAGCCGTCCGTGAACACGGCCGAGTTGAGCGCCGCGTAAAAGTTGTCCGACGGCGGCACCACGCGGCCGAGGTACTTCTGGACCAGCTCGGGATGCTTCTGAATCGCCTCCGAGATCGGGCAGAAGATCACGCCCGCCGCGGCCAGCTTCTCCTTGAAGGTCGTCGCGACCGAGACGCTGTCGAACACCACGTCCACCGCGACGTTCGCGAGCATCTTCTGCTCGGAGAGCGGAATGCCCAGCTTCTCGAAGGTGCGCTTCAGCTCGGGATCCACCTCGTCCAGGCTGCCCAGCTGCTTCTTCTGCTTGGGCGCCGAGTAGTAGACGATGTCCTGAAAGTCGATCGGCGGATAGTCCACGAGCGCCCACTTGGGCTCGGTCATTCTCAGCCACTGGCGATAGGCCTTGAGGCGGAACTCGAGCATCCATTCCGGCTCGCCCTTTTTCTCCGAAATCAGGCGGATGACGTCCTCGTTCAGGCCCTTGGCAATCGACTCGGACTCGATTTCCGTGACGAAACCGTGCTTGTAAGGCTGATTGACGACTTTGTTGAGCGCGGAGCTCATGGTGGACTCCTTGGCGATAGGGGACGCCGCTGCAGGCCATGATAGTAAATCTGACCATTTTGGTCAAGTTTGCATTCGAGCCTCGGGCGCGGCTTTCGGCGCCTCCAAGTAGCGCGTCGACGCGCGGGCTATGCAGACGAGCGCCCAGGCTTCATTTTAGCTTAAAGCGGCCGTGGCGTCTTCTTAGCGATGCGGCCAGAACGCGCGAAGCGCCTCCCCGCGCCGAGGCGGGCGACACGCGTTCGAGGCCGAGACCTCAAGCGCTTACTGCGTGAATTGCAGAAACATCTGGGACTGGCGGTAGCTCTTCGAGAGCGGCAGCACCTGCAAGCGCTGAAGCCCCATCACCGAGCGCACGTCGACGGCCGCGTCGTCCCAGGCCAACACGGTGAGGCCGTAGGGACCCTGGCCGTCCAGGGCCGGCTCGCTGAGCGCCATGCTGGTTCCCGTCGTGAAGCCCTCCCACAGCAACCCCGCGTTGCTCGAGAGGATCACGCGATACCCTGTGGCGCCGGGCACCGCGGTCCAGGAAACCTGGCTGCCGGGGGCGACGGCGGTCGCCGTGACGTCGGGGGGCGGCAGCAGCGCTGCGCTCGCTTCGGTTTCGGGCGTCGTGAAGTCGATCGGCAGCGGCTCGACGTGCACCCGCGAGGAGAGGCCGTTCATGCCGTCGACATCCGAGGCGTCGAGCGCGTAGTGCGTGCCGGGAATATTCGCCACCAGCGCCCCGTCGGACGCGAAGGCGACCGCCAGTGCCGTGCCGTCCGCGGCGACCAGGCTCACGTAGGAATGGGGGGTCAGCGAGCCCGTCCCGGTCAGGTCGACTTTCAAGCGATGGCCCGCGCTCACGAGCTTCAAAGGATTTTTTCCCGGGCTCGTCGGATCGAAATCGACGATCTCATGGCCAAGATCGGCCTGAATGCCCGTGGCGACGCCCATCCAGGGGTAGTCGCCGTCGCCCAGGGCGATCAGCGTGCCGTTCACCACGTGGCTGTCGGGCGTGTCGACGGACAGGCTGAACTGTCCGCCGCTGTTGGTCAGCGTGGGCGTGCCGACGCTGCCGTGGCTGTCGCTGAGCGTCACCGTCACGTGGGCCGCGGGATGGCCGTTGCCGTCGACGACCTTGCCTTTCAGCAACATCGGGTAATGGGACTCCGTCAGGCTGGAGTCCTCGCTCGTGGCCTGCGCGCGCAGATGCAGCGTGAAATTGCCCGAAGTCGGCAGCCCGGTGACGGCCGAGGCGGCGTAGCCGTTCGCGCTCGCGATCAGTTGCCCGCCTTGCGGAAGCGCGCCGGCGATCGAGAAGTCCCCCTGGGCGTCGGTGGTGGCGCTGCGTCCATCGCTCGTCCGCACGGTGGCGCCGGCGAGCGGCTGGGGGCTGGCGCCGCCGAGGCCGATCACCTGTCCCGTCACGGTGCCCGCGGCCACGCTGCCGCCTCCCGAGCCGCCGCCTCCCGAGCCGCCGCCACCTGTGCCGCCCGACGTCGACGCCACCGGCTTCGGCGTCGCTTGTCCCGGCGGGTTCGAATCCGTGCGGACGGGCCCGGTCGGTTGCGGCGTGGCCGGGGCCGGCACGGCTTGCAGCGCGAAGCTCGCGGCGGCGTAGCTTTGAGGCGTCGTTCCGGTAGAACAGCCCACCAATCCGAGCGCCGCCAGCAAGAGCACGGGACGCATCAGTGGTCGTACTCGTAGATTCTGCCGTCGCCCATGCCGAAGAAGACGTTCGGCGACGCCATGTTGTTCGGATCGAGGATCACCTGATCCGCCGAAGGGTTGAGGGTCGACGTGTTCCAGCTCGGCGCGCCGCTGACGAGGTTGCCGTTGCCGGAGCCGCCCCAGCCCCATCGACTCGGCGACGACAGCATCGGCAAGGTGACTTTGCTCAACGAGGAGACGAACGACGTCGGCGCGGCCAGGTTGGCCGGGCTGGGATAGCGATCGAGGACGTAGAGGCTCTTGCCGTCGTAGCTCAGCGCCGGCACGCAGTAGTTGGCCACGCAGTACTTCTGGCTGTCGTACGTCGTGCCTTTGTTCACGCCGTTGGTCGTTTCCTGGTAATAGGTGTACTTGCTCGTCGTCGACGTGTCCGAGAAGGCCGTCGTGTTGCTGTAGTCGATGCCGTAGACCGCGTTGGTGTAGAAGACGTACACCATGTGGTTCACCGAATCGATGACCGGCGAGGTCTCGATCGACGGGGTCGGCAGATTCACGTTCGTGATTTGCAGCGCGAGCAGCGGCCGGCTGTCACGCCGCGAGGCGGCCGCGCTGTTGGCGTTGAGCGGATTGTTGTCGAACGACACGCCGGTGTACGGGCCGGTGCTCGTCCAGCCCCAACCCCAGCCCCAGCCCCAACCCCAGCCGCCACCGCCACCGCCGCTGGCCGTGAGCGGACCATTCGGATAGTAGACCTGATTGCTGCCGTCGGTGTACTTGAGCGCGAGCGCGTAGGAGTAATCCGCCGGCACGGTGGAGAAGGCGGCGCTCACGTCCCACTGGCTTTGCCAGCCGGCCCGGTAGGTGACGGCGCCGGCGCGGTTGGTTCTTCCGTTGAATTTGCCCACCGGCGCGGCGCTGAGGGCCGGACGGTTGAGGTTCGTGAGCGCGTTGCTCGCCCAGTAGCCGCTCGTGGGCAAGCTGTTGTAGTAAGGCGAGGTGCCGTACACCGAAGGCACGAGGCACGTGTCGTTCTGGGCCGGGGTCAAATAGAGCGTGGCGGTGAGGATCAAGCCGCCGGCGGCCGGCGTGGTCGGCCCGACCCAGCGGAGGTACGAATCCACCGGACCGCCCTGCGGGGTGCTGCCCGAGGCGTGCACGTTCGTATCGGCCGGCATCAAGTAGCTGTTGTCGTCGATCGAACCCGGGCTCGTGCCCGGAAGATTGGTGTTCGGAACTTCGGTGTTGATCGAGCCGCCGTCCCGCGCGGCCAGGTATTCGGTCGTCACCGCTCGGCCGTAGTTGTAGTTGAGCAGATTGCCGTAGACCACGGAGTCGTTGTCGTTCAGGAAGAGCGGCTGCGAGTTGGTGATCGAGCCGTCGATGAGGTTGATCCAGTTGCAGGTCGAGCCCGCGTTCACGAACGCGAACACGGGCGTGAGCATGGGCGGATTGACCGCGTTGCCGAACGCGTCGGTCAGGCTCGTGTAGCTGCCGTCCTGAAGCTCGAGCGCCGGCGCCGAATCGACCGGGTGCCCGAGGTTGTATGTCGCGTCGTTCGCCGAGTTGCGGGTGTCGACGACGTCGAAGTTGCCGCTCTCGTCGCCCTGGTAGATCACGGCGTTGATCACGACCGCCGGCGCGCCGATCTTGTAGGTGCCGAAGAGCGGCGTGACGCCGGTCGCCACGGCATACACCTTGGGGGGGGCGACGTTGGTGACCGTGCCGTTGGAGGTCACGTTGAACATGGTCACGTTGCCGTCGTTCGAGGGCACGTAGACCGAATCGTGGGTGTCGTTCGAGTTGCTGCCCAACGGATCCGTGCAGGGCGCCGTTCCATAGCCCCCGCCCAGCGTCGTTTGATAGATCGTCGCGAGCGTGAGGCCGTTGAGAATGAAGAAGGTGCCGTCGTCCGCGAGCACATAGACGCGGCCGCCATAGGAACTCAGCAGCACGGAGGTCTTGGAGAACGTGTGGCCGAGCGCGCGCGCGACGAACGCGGTGCTGCCGGTTCTGGAGGTCGGTGCGGTCTTGTCCAGGCGAATGATGTGGCCTTCGTGCGTCAAGAAAAAGACCTTGTTCGCCTGCGCCGTGCCCTGAGCGGCCATGCAGACGGCGGCGGCGTTCGGCACGTAGTCCGTCGCGGAGCAGCCGTAGGTCGTGAGCGCAATGCCTCCCGACCAGGCGGTGGACTGGCTGGGATACGTGAGCACCTTTCGATCCGCCGGCGGTTGGCTTGCCGCCAGCTGGGTGAAGTAGGCCGCGCGTTGCCGCGTGAGGCCGGCGCTCGAGAAGCGCTGGGTCTCCCAATCGATCACGTGCGGCTGCGTCAGCGAAGTGGCGTCGCTGCCGACCGAGAACGTGCTCTGCGCAAGCGGATTAACGGGCCCATTCTGGCATCCGACAAGCAGAAAGGCCGTCGCAATCAACGCATGAGCGAGCTTCCGCACGCCAACCTCCTTAAAAACGACAAATAGTCGGTTGCTTTCTATGTACCCTGTGATGGGTCGAAGCAAACATACCTCGTGAGGCTGGAGAGCGCGAGCAAATTGCCTTTCAACTCCGCACGCCGTACGCGGATGACGAATTGTATGCTTGCAAGATAGGTCTTCAAATATCTTATTCGCTGGCGCCGAGAGCGGCTCGTCTTGCGGATCCGAACCGCTATGCGGCGACGTTGTCATGGCACCGAGCAGGAGGAACATGCCCCCTGTCGAGCATGGGACGCGGGATTCGGCGACATCGAACGAGGGAGCCGAGGAGAGCGAAGCGGGAACGCCTCGGCACGCGCTACGCGGCTGCCCGTGCATCGAGGGGGCCTGCACAAGCGCGGATCGGGAGGCCGACCCCGCCGGCGCTCATTGCGTGAGTTGCAGAAACTTCTGGGACTGGCGGTAGCTCTTCGAGAGCGGCAGCACCTGCAAGCGCTGCAGCCCCATCACCGAGCGCAAATCGAGGGTCGCGTCGTCGAAGGCCGTCACCGTGAGGCCGTAAGGGCCTTGGCCGTCCAGGGCCGGCTCGCTGAGCTGCAGGCTGGTTCCCATCGTGAAGCCTTCCCACAGCATGCTCGCGTTGCTTGAAAGGGTCACTCGGTACCCCGTGGCGCCGGGCACGGCGTTCCATGAGACCTGGCTGCCGGGCGCGACGGCGGTCGCCGTGGCCTCGGGCGGCGGCAAAAGCGCCGCGCTCGCGTCGGTTTCGGGCGTCGTGAAGTCGATCGGCAGCGGCTCGACGTGTACCCGCGAGGAGAAGCCGTTCATGCCGTCGACGTCCGAGGAATCGAGCGCATAATGCGTGCCCGGAATATTGGCCACCAGCGCCCCGTCGGACGCGAAGCCCACGGCCAACGCCGTCCCGTCCGCGGCGACCAGGCTGACGAAGGAATGGGGGCTCAACGTGCCCGTTCCGGCGACGTTGACCGACAAACGATGCGCCGCGCTCACGAGCCGCAGCGGGTCGACCGCCGGCGTGGAGGGATCGAAGTCGATGATCTCGTGGGCCAAATCGGCCTGAATTCCGGTTGCGACGCCCATCCAGGGGTAGTCGCCGTCGCCCAGGGCGATCAGCGTGCCGTTCACCACCCGGCGATCGGGCGTGTCGACGGAAAGGCTGAACTTGCCGGCGCTGTTGGTCGTGGTCGGCGCGCCGGCGCTGCCGTGGCTGTCGCCGAGCGTCACGGTGACGCCGGCGGCCGGACTGCCGTCGCCGTCGACGATCGTGCCCTTGAGCAGAATCGGGTAGTTGGCTTCCGTCAGGCTCGAATCCGCGCTATTGGCTTGCGCGCGCAGATGCAGCGTGAAACTGCCGCTCGTGGGCAATCCGGCGATCGCCGAGGCCGCGTAGCCGTCGGCACTCGCGACGAGCCGACCGCCTGCCGGCAGCGGAGCGGGGAAGGAGAAATTTCCCTGGACGTCCGTCGTGGCCGTGCGCCCATCGCTCGCGCGGACGGTCGCACCGGCGAGCGGCTCGGGGCTTCCGCTGCCGAGCCCGATCACCTGGCCCGTCACGCCGCTGCCACCGCTGGCTCCGCCGCTGCCGCCGCTGCCGCCTCCGCCGCTGCCGACCGGCGTCGAGGCCGCGGGCGCGGGGGTCGATTGCCCCGGCGGGTTCGAATCGGTAAGCACGGGGGCGGTCGGTTGGGGCGTGGCCGGCGCCGGCACGGCTTGCAGCGCGAAGCTGGCGCTCGAGTAGCCGGTCGGCCCTTTTCCGGAAGAGCAGCCCAGCAAGCCGAGGGCCGCGAGCAACGCGACGCAGCGCATCAGTTGTCGTACTGATAAATCTTGCCGTCGCCCATGCCGAAGAACACGTTGCCTTTTGTGACGTTCGGATCGAGAACCAGGCAATCCGCCGCCGGATTGAGCGTCGCGGTATTCCACTGCGGTGCGCTGTTGACGAGCTGGCCGTTGCCGCCTCCCCACCAGCCGCCCGCGGTCGGCAGGAGCGGCAGATTGATCTTGCTGAACGAGTAGACGAACGACGTCGGCGCCGCCAGATTGCTCGGGCTCGGATAGCGGTCGATGACGTAGATGCTCTTGCCGTCCCACGTCATGGCCGGCACGCTGTAATTCGCCACGCAGTATTTCTTGCTGTCATACGTCGTGCCGTTGTTGATGCCGCGCGTCGTCGACTGGAAGAAGGTGTACTTGCTCGTCGTCGACGCATCGGCGAAGGCCGTCGTTTTGCTGTAGTTGATGCCGTAGACCGCGTTGGTGTAGAAGACGTACACCATGTGGTTCAGCGAATCGATGACCGGCGAGGTCTCGATCGACGGGGTCGGCAGATTCACGTCGGTGATTTGCAGCTCGAGCAGCGGTCGCCGGTCGTTCTTCGAGCCCGCCGCGCTGTTGGCGTTGAGCGGATTGTTGTCGAAAGGCACGCCGGCGTACGGGCCGTTGCTCTTGCCCCAGCCCT
>DATNPP010000247.1:0-1726 GCA_036703175.1 Oscillatoriaceae cyanobacterium | reverse complement strand
CGGGCGTTGACGGCCTACCGGCGCGACCACGTGGGCTTCGTCTTTCAGTTCTACAATCTGATTCCCAGCCTGACGGCCCGCGAGAACGTCGAGCTGGCCACCGAGATCGCGCCGAATCCGATGAAAGCGATCGAGGCGCTCGCGCTGGTCGGCATGAGCGAGCGATTGGACCACTTTCCCTCCCAGCTTTCGGGCGGGCAGCAGCAGCGCGTGGCGATCGCCCGCGCCGTCGCCAAGCGCCCGGACGTCTTGCTGTGCGACGAGCCCACGGGGGCCCTCGACAGCGCGACGGGCCTGCTGGTGCTCGAAACCCTCGCGCGCATCAACCGCGAGTTGCGCACCACGGTCGTCATCATCACCCACAACGCCGCCATCGGGGGCCTGGGCGATCGCGTGGTGCAGCTCGCCGACGGCCGCGTCGCCGCCGATCGCCTCAACGAGCGCCGATTGGCGCCCAGCGAGATCTCGTGGTGAGCCCGAATCCGCTCGCGCGCATGCTGGCCCGCGAGCTGTGGAGCATGCGCGGGCAGGCGGGAGCGATCGCCGCCGTGGTGGCCGCGGGCGTCGCGATCTTCGTCATGATGCTCGCGACCTTCCACTCGCTGGACCTGACGTTGCGCACCTACTACAGCCGCTACCGCATGGCGGACGTCTTCGCGGGCGCGCTGCGCGCGCCCGAGTGGCTCGTGCCTCAGCTCGCGGCCATTCCGGGCGTCGCACAGGTGGACACGCGCGTGGAAGCCGAGATCACGTTGCACGTTCCGGGTGAGCAGGCCAGCCTCGGCGCCCATTTAATCGCGTGGCCCGAAAACGGCCATCCGGCGCTCGACGACGTGTATTTGCGGCGCGGGCATCTTCCGTCCGCCGATCGGCCGGATGACGTGCTCGTGAGCGAGAACTTCGCCAAGGCCCGTGGCTTGCGTCCCGGCGACACCCTCGAGGCGGTGCTCGACGGCCATGCCCACACGCTGCGCATCTGCGGCACCGCGCTCACGCCGGAGTACCTCTACGCCGTCCCACCGGGCAGCCTGTTGCCGGACGACGCTCACTACGGGCTCGTCTGGATGACGCGTGACGCCGTCGCCAGCGCCTTCGACATGCGTGGCGCCTTCAACCGCGTGGCCGCGCGCCTCGAACCCGGCACGGCCGCCGCACCGGTGCTGGCCCGCGTCGATCAGTTGCTCGCGCCGTACGGCGGCACGGGCAGCGTTCCGCTCGCGCAACAAGCGTCCAATTGGATCGTCCAGGCGAAGATCGAAGGGCTGCGTTCGATGGGCACCGTCATTCCGGTGGTGTTTCTGGGCGTGGCCGCGTTTCTGATCGACCTCGTGCTGTCGCGGCTCGTGGGCATGCAGCGCGAGCAAATCGCCGTGCTCAAGGCCCTGGGCTACAGCGACGCGCGGGTCGCCTGGCATTACGCGCAGTGGGGGCTCGCCATCACGGGCGCGGGCTCGCTCGGGGGCATCGGCGTCGGCGTGCTGCTCGGCCAGGCACTGACGCGGCTCTACGGCACGTACTTCCAGTTTCCGGTGCTCGTCTTCGAGTTGCCGTTCTCCGTCGCGCTGGGCGCCGTGGCCGTCGGCGTGATCGCCGCGGCGTTCGGCACCTGGAAGGCCGTGCGCGCCGTGCTGGCCTTGCCGCCGGCCGAGGCCATGCGCCCCGAGGCGCCGGCCGCCTACCGCGTGAGCGTGTTCGAGCGCGGGGCGCTGCGGCGCTGGCTCGGGCA
>DATNPP010000244.1:0-4546 GCA_036703175.1 Oscillatoriaceae cyanobacterium | reverse complement strand
ACACCGCGCAGGTGGACGAGACGATCGCCTTCGACGTCACGCCCAAGGACTTCGGCCGATTGGCCGCGCAGATGGCCAAGCAGGTCATCACGCAGCGGCTGCGCGAGCATGAGCGCAAGGTGCTCTACGACGAGTTCAAGGGCAAGCAGGGCACGACGGTGATCGGCACGGTGCAGCGCGTCGAGGGCCGCAACATCATCGTGAACCTCGGCCGCATCGAAAGCTTGCTGCCGGGCTCGGAGCAGATTCCGGGCGAGCGCTTCCGCGTCGGCGAGCGCATCAAGGTGTTCATCGCCGAGGTGCGCGAGAGCCCCCGCGGCGTGCAGGTGATCTCGAGCCGGGCCTCGGAAGGCCTCGTGCGCGAGCTCTTCGAGCTCGAGGTGCCCGAGGTGATCGAGGGCGCGGTGATCATCGAGGGCATGGCCCGCGAGGCTGGCCATCGCACCAAAATCGCCGTGCGCAGCCGCGATCAGGCGATCGATCCGATCGGCGCCTGCGTCGGCGCCCGCGGCGGCCGCATTCAGGCGATCAGCTCCGAGCTGCGCAACGAGAAGATCGAGATCATTCGCTACAATCCCCAGATCGAGACCTACATCGCCACCTCGCTCTCGCCGGCCAAGGTCGCGAACGTGCAGGTGGACGACGACACGCGCACGGCCCTCGTGACCGTGCCGGACAACATGCTTTCGCTGGCGATCGGCCGCGAGGGGCAGAACGTCCGCCTGGCGGCGAAGCTCACGGGTTACCGCATCGACATCAAGAGCGAATCGCAGCTGCGCGCGCTGCAGGAACAGCAAGAGGAAGGCGACTACGACCAAGAGCCCGAGGACGAGGAGGAGGTCAGCGCCGGCCAGACGAACACATGAGCGGAGGGCGCGAACCGGAGCGCCAGTGCGTCGCCTGTCGGCGACTGGCTCCGAGAAGCGCGCTGATTCGCCTGGTGCGAACGCCCGAAGGGGCGATCGCGCTGGATTCAACAATCCACCAACAAGGACGTGGGGCCTACGTTTGCCGAACACCCGAGTGTGTCGAGCTAGCCGCCCGCCGAGGCGCACTCCAGCGAGCACTGCGCCACCGCGTTCCGGAAGACCTGATGAGAGAAGTCCTCGTGCTGGGACGCACACCGCCTCCCATCGCTTCCGAATAAATCTAGACCGGGAGGTACTGTGAGCACTATGGGTAAAGTTCAAGTTTGCAAAATGGCCAAGGAATTGGACGTGCCGAGCAAGGATCTCGTGCAGCTGTTCAACGACATGGGCTTCGCGGTGAAGAACCACCTCGCATGGGTGGACGACGCCGAGGCCGATGCCGTGAAGAAGCGGCTGGCCGAGCCGAAGCCGGCGCCCGAGCCGACGCCTGAGCCCAAGGCGGCGCCCGTGGCGGCGCGCCCGGTGCCCGGCCCCGTGCGCCAGCCGCAGCCGCAGCACGTCGCGGTGCCCCAGCGTCGTCCCGAGTTGACCTCGATTCCGCGCCCGGTGCCCCGTCCCGAGCTGCGCCAGGAGCCCGGTCGTCCCGCGCCGCGTCCGATGGGACCGCGTCCGGCCGGCCCCGGCGGCCCGGGTGCTCCCGGCGAGCGTCCGTCCGGCCCGCCGCGCGGCGGCGAGCGTCCGGCGGCGCGCCATGGCGAGCGCCGCGGCGACGATCGCAATCGCGAGCGCGAGCCCGAGATGCAGTTGCCCAAGGCCAACAAGCCTCGCCGCAAGTCCAAGGCCGAGATCCGCGCCGAGCGCGCCGAGCGTCGCGCGGGCCGCAACGAGGTGCTCGCGCCTCCCACGGGCATCGAGCTGGTCGGCGCGCTGACGGTCAAGGAACTCTCCGAGAAGATGCGCGTGAAGGAGACCGAAGTCATCAAGCGGCTCTTCATGAAGGGCATTCTCGCGACCATCAATCAGACGATCGAGAAGGAGACGGCCGAGATGATCGCCGTCGAGATGGGCTACGAAGTCACGCTCATCGATCCGCTCGCGCAGATGCTGCAGGCCACCGAGCACGAGGAAGAGCAGCCTGAAAATCTGCAGCCGCGTCCGCCGATCGTGACCGTCATGGGCCACGTCGACCACGGCAAGACCTCGCTATTGGACGCGCTGCGTTCGGCGCGCGTGGCGGCCGGTGAGGCCGGCGGCATCACGCAGCACATCGGCGCGTACATGACCTCGATTCACGGCAACGAGATCTGCTTTCTGGACACGCCGGGCCACGAGGCGTTCACCGCCATGCGTGCCCGCGGCGCCAAGGCGACGGACATCGCGATTCTGGTGGTCGCGGCGGACGACGGCGTGATGCCGCAGACCGTGGAAGCCATCAACCACGCGAAGGCCGCCGGCGTGCCGATCATCGTGGCGATCAACAAGATCGACAAGCCGGGCGCCAATCCGGATCGCGTCAAACAGGAGCTGACCGAGCACGAGCTCGTGCCCGAAGAGTGGGGCGGCCAGACCGTCACCGTCGAGGTGTCGGCCAAACAGAAGCTGAACCTGGAACAGTTGCTGGAGATGATCCTGCTGGTCGCTGAGGTGCAGGAGCTGAAGGCCAATCCGGACCGCGAGGCGCGCGGCATGATCGTGGAAGCCAAGCTCTCGAAGGGCATGGGCCCGGTCGCGACGGTGCTGGTGCAAAACGGCACGCTGCGCGTGGGCGATTCCTTCGTGGTGGGCGCGATTTCGGGCCGCGTGCGCGCGCTGATCAACGATCGCGGCAAGCGCGTCAAAGAAGCCGGCCCGGCGCACCCCGTCGAGGTGCTCGGGCTGCCCGAGGTGCCGCACGCGGGCGACATCTTCCAGGTGTGCGAGACGGAGAAGCAGGCGCGTGAAATCGCGACCCAGCGCGCTCAGGCGGAGCGCGAGGCGAAGCTCGCCAGCCGTCGCGGCTCGACGCTCGCGAACTTCTACATGCGCATGCAAGAAGGCCAAAAGGAGCTGCCCGTCATTCTCAAGGCGGACGTGAAGGGCTCCTCGGAAGCCATCGAGCAATCGCTCAGCCAGCTCAACGAGCGCACCGAAGGCGCGACCGTACGCATTTTGCACTCCGGCACGGGCGACATCTCCGAGACGGACATCACGCTCGCGCAGGCCTCGGACGCCCTCGTCATCGGCTTCAACGTGAAGATCGACGACCGCGCCGCGCGCGCGGCCGAGGAAGGCAGCGTGGACGTTCGTATGTATTCGATCATCTACAAGATGATCGAAGATCTCGAGAAGGCCATGCAGGGTCTGATGGAACCGGAGTACGAGACGGTGCTGGTGGGCAAGGCCGAGGTTCGCGCCACCTTCAAGTCCGGCAAGACGACGGTGATCGCGGGCAGCATGGTGACCGAGGGCAAGATCGTGCGCAACGCCGATATCAAGCTGATGCGCGGCACCGAGCTCGTCCACGAGGGCAAGCTCGCCTCGCTCAAGCGCTTCAAGGACGACGCCAAGGAGGTCGCCACGGGCTACGAGTGCGGTATCGCGCTCGAGAAGTTCAACGACCTGCAAGAAGGCGACATCATCGAGGCCTACATCACCCAGGAAAAGGGACGCTAGGGTTCCGCGCGGCCGGGCACGCGCCCGGCCGCATTCCGATAAAGGGGGTCCTCCATGTCGGTTCAACGCTCCACCCGGGTCGCGGAAGCGATCAAAGAGGAGGTCGGCGGAATCCTGCTGCACCGCCTGAAAGACGCGCGCGTGGAAAGCGCGAAGGTCTCGGTCACGGACGTCGAGGTGTCGCGTGATCTGCGCCATGCGACGATTTTCGTGAGCGTGTTCGGCGACGACACGGCGCGCGAAGAGACGCTCAAGGGGCTGCGCTCGGCCGCCGGCTACATTCGCAGCGAGGTGGGCAAGGTGGTGAAGCTGCGTGCGACGCCTGAAATCCACTTCAAGCTCGACACCTCGATCGAGCACGGCGCCAACATCATGGCGTTGCTCGATCGCATCAAAGAAGATCGAGAGTCCCGTGAGCGCGCCGGCGACGAGGGCTGACGCCGGCTTCGCGCAGGAGGTCTCGAGCGAGGCGGCCGCCTGGCTCGGTATCTTCCGCGAGGTGGGCGCCTGGTTGGTCGTGCCGCACATGAGCCCGGATGCCGACACGCTCGGCAGCGCGCTCGGCATGGCGGCGCTGCTGCGCCGATTGGGCCGGCGCGTCGCCGTGGCCTGCGCGGACTCGGTTGCGCGCTACGACTACCTGCCCGGCGCGGATCAGGTGCTGGTCGGACGATTGCCGGAGGACTGGCCCGCGGACGCGGGCGTGGTGACGCTGGACGCCGCCGAGTTCGATCGGCTCGGTTGCATGGGGCCGCTGATAGCCGACATGCGGCCGTTCGTCAACATCGACCACCACATCAGCAATCAGCGCTTCGGCAGCCACAACTGGATCGACGTGGCCTCGGCGGCCACGGGCGAGATGGTGGCGCTGTTGTACGACTATTTCGGCGTGCCGCTCGAGCGCGAGGCCGCGACGGACCTCTACGCGGCGATCGTGACGGACACGGGCTTCTTCCGCTATCCGGCGACGACGGCGCGCACGCTCGAGGTGGCCTCGGCGCTGGTGGCGACGGGGATCGACTTTT
>DATNPP010000181.1:0-2719 GCA_036703175.1 Oscillatoriaceae cyanobacterium | reverse complement strand
GCCAGGACTCGTTCCTCTCGCAGGTCGTCTCACTCGTCAGCCAGGCGCAAGAATCCAAGAGCCACACGCAAGATCTGGCAAACCGCGCCGCACTGGTGCTCACGGCGGTGGCCCTGGGAGGCGGTGCGTTGACGCTCATTAGCTGGCTATCGCTGGGCAAGGGCCTGGCATTCGCGCTCGAGCGCACCGTGACCGTCATGGTCATCACCTGCCCGCACGCGCTCGGGCTCGCAGTGCCGCTGGTCGTGGCGATCTCGACGGCGATCGCCGCGCGCAACGGCTTTTTGATTCGCAATCGCACGGCGTTCGAGGCTGCGCGGGGCATTCAAGCGCTCGTATTCGACAAGACAGGCACGCTTACAGAAGGGCGCTTCGGCGTCACAGACACGCTAATCCTCGATTCGATGCTGTCGCGCGAGGAGTTGCTCAAACTGGCGACCTCCGTCGAGCGCTACTCCGAGCATTCGATCGCCAAGGGCGTGGTGGCGTCGGCCTCCGGCAGCTACGCCGTGGGGGGATTCCAGACCATCACGGGCCGAGGGGCCGAAGCCACCATCGACGGCCGCCTCGTGCAGGTAGTGAGCCCGGGCTACGTGCGTGCGCGCGGGCTGCCGGTGGATGCGCGCGTGGAAGCGCTCGCCGCGCAGGGCAAGACGGTGGTGTTCGTCTTGGTGAACGGCGCGCTCAAAGGGGCGATCGCCCTCGCGGACGTAATCCGGCCTGAGTCCAAAGCGGCGATCGCGCGGTTGAAGGGCATGGGCATCCGCACAATCATGCTCACGGGCGACGTGCGCCAAGTGGCCGATTGGGTAGCGCAAGAACTCGGCATCGACGAGGTGATCGCAGAGGTTCTGCCCCAGGAGAAGGCCACCCGCGTGAAGGCGATTCAATCGCGAGGGCTCGTGGTCGCCATGACCGGCGACGGCGTCAACGACGCGCCTGCGCTCGCGCAGGCCGATGTGGGCATCGCGATCGGGGCGGGCACGGACGTGGCGATCGAAGCGGCGGATCTCATTCTAGTGCGATCGAACCCCGAGGACGTGCCGGCAATCATCGGCCTCGCTCGGGCCACCTACCGCAAGATGGCGCAAAACCTTGCCTGGGCCACAGGCTACAACGTGGTGGCGATTCCGCTGGCGGCGGGGGTGGCATACAAGGCTGGAATCTTGCTTTCGCCGGCCATCGGCGCGGTACTGATGAGCTTGAGCACCGTGATTGTCGCGTTCAACGCACGGCTCCTGAAACTTGAGCGCTAAGCCCAAGAGAGGGTGCCTCCAATTGCGCCGTGGATCTCGAATCGACGCTTGGGCGTTCGTGAATCAAGAAGATGCTCCTATAATCCGGACGGTTTGTTGGGAGGAAGCTCATGCGAAAAGCTTATGCCGCCATGTTCGCCGTCTCCTTGCTTGCAGCGCAGCCTTCAGCCCTTGCCAACGCGCCCCCGGGCGCCGTCCAGATGCAGGGACAGATGGTCACCGGTCAAGGTCGTGTGGCCTTCGTTCGTCAAGGTAACGACGTGCGGATCGAATTGACCGCCGAGCGGCTGCCGGCGCCGGGAAGCTACGAGATCTGGCTGAGCGCCGTCGTGGGCTCCGCGCCTGAAGTTGCCCACGAGCAACTCGCCTCGCTGCGCGTGTTCGGCGGTCGGCTCCATTTGATGTATGTCGTTCCTACCAGCGAACTCGCGAAATGGCACTACTTGCAGTTGGTGCACCTACCGACCGGTTCACTGACGAACGAGCGTGAGGCGCACCCGGCGCTTTCCGCTCCCATCCCGAATGCCGCGAAGCGGGCTTGAGAAGGAGAATGAGATGCGATTGCCCAAGTTGGTTCTTATCGCGTTGAATGCGATCGTGCTGATGACGCCCCCTGCGCTGGCTCAGACGCCATCTCCCTGGATGACGGGAAGCCCACCGTCCACACGCCCGATGTCCTACCGGGAGATGATGGTGCGGATGCAGGAAAACCAGGCGTTCATGGCAAGGACGATGAAATCCATGCAGGCGCAGCTGACGCTGGCCGAGCGAACGAACGATCCGGCCACGCGGCATGCGGCGCTCGAGAGTATCCGAAGCATGCTAGACGCAATGCAGGCGCGCATGGCCCAATGTCAGCAGATGGCGCAAATGATGAACCGCTCGATGCCGTCGGGCATGATGAATCACCAGGGAATGGGCGGCATGATGGGCAATCCGCCCGCATCCGGACGGTGACGCGATGGGCCTGATGATGAGGCGCCAATGGACTTCACCGACTTCATGGCGCCGCCGGCCCTTCGCGCCTCACATCCGCTCCTTGATGCCCTTCTTGACGAGCCACCAATTCATCGGGAAGCTGGTCGCAAAGCCGAGCAACATGGCGATCTGCATGAAAAACCAGTAGACGGGCTCGTTGGGATGCAATTTAGGCAGAGGCAGCCAGTGCATGGCCGCCATACCCGCAAACATCCCGACCTCGAAAGCTGCAAGCGACAGCGTGTCTGCCTTGATCGCCTCCCAGAGTCCCTTGAGCGGCGGATAGCCGCACATGGGCACGATCGCAAAGTACTGAAAGCCGACGCCGAGCAGATAGGCCAGCGTGAAATCCGCGATATAGTCGCTGAGCAACGTGGAGCCGAAAAGCACGATGCCCAGGAGGAAAAAGAGCGTCTCGCCGAGCGTGTCGCCGAGTGTACAACCGGCGCCACAGTGGGTCGTCGAGCGAAACACGGCATGCCAAA
>DATNPP010000171.1:0-6929 GCA_036703175.1 Oscillatoriaceae cyanobacterium | reverse complement strand
ACGACGGTTAAGGAGAAGTTAACTGTTTTTGGAGAGAATTTCGGAAAGTTTTGTAAAAAAGGTCGCCAAGATGACTCTTGGCGACCTTTTCGAGTTTTGCGATCGCGGACTCCGTGACCGCGATCACGCTTAGTGTGTTCTTAATCTCCCCGCGAGGCGCTCAGTGCGCCAGTCCGGCGTCCATGTACTTGCGGGTGGCCGACTCGAGGAAGATCGTGCCGTGCATGGCGCTGGGCACCAGCTCGTTGTCGGCGCCCTGCAGGATCGGGCTGCTGTGCGGAATGATCAGCTCGTCCATGCCGCCGCGAATCGACGTGACCTTCACGCCGGCGGGCGTCTCGCTTCCGGCCATCAGCGCCTTGAGGAAGGGCGAGCCCGGGCGCATCTCGACGGCCCCCTTGGTGGGGCTGAAGTGCGCCGCGATCGTGCCGTGGTAGGGGCTCGCCAGCGACACGAGGTGCGCGACCTCGGCCGAGCCGCCCAGATCCTTGAGGTAGGTCATCGCGATCAAGCCGCCCATGCTGTGAGCCACCAGATCGACCTTTGCAGCGCCGGTCTGGGCGCGCACCGCTTCGACCTGCTTCTTGAGCGCCGCGGCGGCCACGTTGATGTCGCCGACGTTGGGAAAGATCTCGAGGTAGCTCGTGGGACGGCCCTGCGCCGCGAGGTCGTGCTTCAGCACCGTGAAGTACACCTCGAAGTCGAGATAGCCGGGCACGAAGACCACCGGCGTTCCTTGCCCCTGGCTGGGCGCCGTATTCAGCGTCAGCGCCTGATCGAGCGGAAAGCCCAGCAGCTGCGCCTGGCCCTCGGAGAGCTGCGAGGCGATCTGCGCGCGCTCGGACTCGAAGCCGGTATCCGGCGTGAGCTCGGCCAGGCTCAGCCCGCCGTCGCGGTTCTGATCCAGGCCCGCGAAGGTGGATTCAGGCAGGCCCGTCTCCGCGAGCGACAGCCGGCCGTCGTGGTTCGTATCCAACTGTGCGAAGCGGGCTTGATCGGCGCGCGACACCGCACCGGTCAGCGCGTCGGCACTCTGCGCCGAAAGGGGACCCGACAGCGCGCCAAGCGGGCTCGGGCCGCTCTGGCCGCAACCGACCAGCAAAAGGGCACCCAGGACACTCCCGAGGATCTTATTCATGAAACGCATAACCTCCGAACGCCTCGTGTACTCGGACTCCGCTGAGGTTATCGTTAAAATTAACTTAAACTTGCTTTAATTTCCAACTCAATCGCGGCGCGCGTGGAAATGCTCCCAGAAGGCCTGATAATCGAAGCCTTCGGTCATCTTCCAGACGAAGCGCTGCCAGCCGCCGACCTCTTCGAGGTCTTCGAGCTCGCGCCGCCACAAGCCGACGAGCTTGCGCGCTTCGCCGTGCTGGCGCTTGGCCTCGGTCAGGCGTTTGGCGGCCGTGTGGTCCATGCCGATCACCATCGCGTCGGCCAGCTGGATCTCCTTGTCCAGTTGCGCGTTGATGCGGCCGACCTCGCCGTTGAGCACGCCGCGGGCGGCATGCTCCGAGCTGATCAGCACGCGCTGCGCCTCCTGGTACGCGTCGAAGACCGGGCGCACTTGCGCCAGCTTGTTGCACTGGTGCGCCGCCAGCTGAATCTGGCCTTCGAGCTGCTTTTGCTCCTTGCGCACGGTGGCGTCCACGTCGAGCTTGAGGCGATCGAGCGCCACGTCGAACGGCGTGCCGGCCGCCTGCGCGAGCCAGTCGTGCACCGCCTGATAGACGTCGCGGACCACGTCCGGCACCGCATCCTCGCGCATCTCGGCCAGATAGCTCTGCATGAGCTGAACGCGGGTGCCGGTGATCTGCTTGAGGCGCTCGATCTCTTCCTTGTCCGGGCCGGCGCGGCGGATCTGGCGGTGCAGCACGGCCTTGACGAGCGCGTCGGCGAACCGCACCGGCGCGATCGCGCCGCGATCGCGCGCCAGATCGAGCGTGCGGTCGATGCCGTACAGGAACACGTTCATGTCGCCCATCGCGTCGGGCCCCAGCGCGCCCTTGTAGGCGGACACGAGGCTGTGCGTCACGACGCGCGCGTCTTGCAGCGCGAGCGAGCGCAGCACGAGCTCGCCGTAGCCGGGCAGCCCGCGCAACACCTCGCGGTAGACCTCCTCGGTCCGCGACGCGCTGCTGCGCGCCTGGAAAAGGGCCTGGCGGTGCTTGCCGTGCACCTGCTCGAGCAAGGCGCGATGGCGCGTGCGCGCTTGCGTCACTTGCCGGCGGTAGTTGCTCGCCGTCTCTTCGTGATCGACCTGCGCCTGGCGCTCGGCCTTCTTGATGCTCGCGGCACGGCGATCGACGGCCAGCTTGGCTTGCGTCGAATAGCGCTCGGCGAGCGCGATCGCCTTGCGGTACTGGGCCGCCGTGCGAAACTCGAGCTTTTCGGCCACCTCTTTGGGATAGGGCGGCTCGA
Organism: Oscillatoriaceae cyanobacterium; assembly: GCA_036703175.1. Lineage (GTDB taxonomy): Bacteria > Cyanobacteriota > Sericytochromatia > S15B-MN24 > JAQBPE01 > DATNPP01. Next base: position 4,505 of record DATNPP010000171.1, on the reverse strand, counting down.
TCGGAACCGAGGCCAGGCCCGACGGCACCAGCGCGCCACCCATAGGGGCGCGCTTACGCTGCTTCGACTGGGCCTCGCTGACTTTCGCGGTTTGCATTCCGGCTGGCTCCGTGGCATCGGCGCGCATAGGCGCTCATTTCGACATAATAGCCAGCAAAGGGACGCCTGCCTGTGACGGGCGTCATGATCACGATCGCCGCTTGGTTGCGTCCAGCCCGTAGATGCCCCGGCCCTCGGAAAGCCAGCGCCGTTCGAAGGCGGTCGTGATCCGCGCGACCGGGACGTGGATCGTCAGATCGAAGCCGGCCTGCGTGAACGTCTCCATGGAATAGCGGAACAGATCGGGATCGTCCGTGCGGAAGTGCATGCGCCCGCCCGGCGCCAGCACGCGGCGATAGAGCGCGATGTACGACGGCGCCGTCAGGCGCTTGTGCGCGTCCAACGGCTCGGGCCACGGATCGGGGAACAGCATGGTCAGGTGATCGACCTCGCCGTCGGCGAAGGTGTCGAGTGCCTTGAGCGCGTCTCCGGGCACGAAGCGCACGTTCCGGATGCCCTGGCGCAAGGCCATGTGGCGCGCCGTGTAGATGCGATGCATCTTGAGCTCGAGGCCCACGTGGCTCCAGTCGGGGTGGGTGGCCGCGAAGCCGATCAGATGGTGTCCCAGCCCCATGCCGATCTCGACGTGCAACGGCGCAGGGCGCCCGAAAGCGCGCTGCCAGGCGCCTGCCAGCGTTTGCGGTCGAAGAATCACGTCGTAGGGGGGCGCCGAATAATAGTCGCGCGCGAGCTGCTTTTTGGCCATTCGCTTACTCAGACTGTGGTCGCTGAGCCATTCTACCGCACATGCGCCCGCGGCGTCTTTGTGAAATCTTTGTTATATCTCCGTTGCCCCCGTTTATCGTCATGGGGCACGGGTATGTCTTTATTAACGCTTGTTTGACACAGGGGACTTGAGGAGGGCTTCCAAGTGACGCATATTCGCGCGAAGTCGCACGTGGCACCGCCGCCACCGCCGCCGCCCGTTCATCACACGGAGCATGAGGCGCACGTGACGGTCTCGGTGGCGAAAGACAAGAGCCGTGTGACCGGCTCGTTGCCGCGCATGTCTCAAGCCAAGACGCAGCCGTTGCAAGCGTTGCCCTGGGAAGCGAAGCCCATGGACGGCTGGATGGGCGCCTTGCGCGGGGACTTTCTGACGTCCTGGCATGCGACCACCCAACAGCATACCGCCACGGTGCTCGACAAGGTGAAGGGCAAGCTCACGCCGGCCGGCGAGGCTGCCGTGAAGACGCTGCAGGATCAAGGCAAGCTCAACAAGGGTTGGCTGCACGAGACCGTGACCAGCCGCCTCGAGCACTTCCTCAAGCATGGCGGCCACAAGGACCTCGAGAGCGCCGCGCTCGAAGAACTGGCCTCGCCCGACAAGATCAAGCAGGTCCGTCCGGACTCCTGCGCGGCGGCCGACATTCAGCGCGACCTGGCGACCAAGCAGCCGGGCAAGTACATCGCCGTCGTGAACCAGCTGATCCAGGGCAAGTCGATCAAGCTGCACGGCCACACGCTGCAGGTCTCCGCGTCGAATCTGCAGGAGATCAAGTCCCAGCACCTCAAGGGCACCCAGCTGGTCGACGCGCTGTTCCAGAGCGCCGCGATGGACGCCGCGAATGGCAAGGCCGGCTACGACTTCAAGCACGACGAGACGATCTCCAACAATCACGGCCACATCGAGCGCGAGAAGGGCCTCTCCGACGAAAACGTGCAGACCCTCGACCAGATTGTCGGGGCCGCGCCGGTGGTGACGCCCAAGGAGGTGCATCACGAGATCGAGGCCCTGCGCAAGAAGGGCGTCTCCGAACACGACGCCAAGAAGCAAGTGCTCGAAAACCAACTCGCAAAGGCCCAGGCGGGCGGGCAACAGGGCGTGATGTTCGCCGTGCGCGGCGATCACGCGCATCTGGCGCACGCCGTGATCGTCACGAAGATCGAGAACGGCGACGTCACCTACGTGGACGGCCATCAGCGCCAGAAGACGGTGCCTGAATCCGAATTCTTGCACCACATGTGCACCCACGAGCACGTCCGCATCGGCTCCGGCATCACCTGGGGCAGTACCAGCTCTTCGACGCCGAGCTACGCGGCGCCGACCGGCTACTATGCGCCGCCGCCGACGGCGACTTTCCCCTGGCAACACTAGGTTCCACGACGGGCGGGGGCTTCCCCCGCCCGTTTTGCTTGCCCCACAGGCGATGCTCCTGTATTCTGGACATCCGTCCGAGATGAACAGGAGGCCGCTATGTGGGGTGTCGCCCAGATCAAATACGCCAATGAGAATTCCTGGAGCCGCGGCGTCGTGTCGCTGCAGACGCCGGGCTGGGTGCACCTGATCACCTATCCGCGCGCCACGGCCGACGGCGAGATGGTCATGATGAGCTACCCGTCGGCGAACGTGGAGCACATCGAGTGGATCGAGGTGCGCGTGGGCAGCTTCGAGCAAGAGGCGAACGGCCTCAAGGCCGCGAAGCAGCTGCTCGACAAGTACCGCGGCGCGCTGTATCCCGATCTGGCTCCCGTGGCCGCGGAGCAGCCCCCGAGCGCGTGATCCGGCGTCTACTCCTGACACTGGCGCTGCTCGCGATCGCCACGCCCGCGATCGCCGATGCGATGCCGTCGCTGCCCCAGCGCGTGCGCCTGGAGCGCGACGCGATGACGGCGCGCTTTCGCGGCGTCGCGACGCAGTACCACCTGCGCGTGGAGCAGGCCATGTGGCTCTCGACGTTGCTCGGCTCGCCCGGCTGGAACAAGCGCGCGGCGCAGTTGGGCGTCGGCGCTGAGGTGCGCCGTCAGCTCTGGCAAGCCCTCAACGGCTTGCCGCACCCCAACTTCGGGCAGCTCACGCCGTACAATCTGCTCGCGCCGGCGCACGATCGCTGGGGCGTCAGCGCGCAAGAGGCCGTGAAAGGCTGGCAGCGCTACGGCACGCTGATCGAGCGCGCGGCGATCGCCCACCGTCTCGATCCGGCCATCCTCGGGGCCTACGTCTGGACCGAGAGCGACTTCGACACGCATCAGCTCACCGAGGACGACGGATTGTGCGCGGTCGGCCTCGGCTCGGTGCAAGCGCAGGATCACCCCGAGCTCGGATCGATGGCCGAGCGCATTCGCCGGCTGCAGGACGATCCCGCGCTCAATCTGGATCTGACGGCCGCCGAGTTCGCGACCCGCTGGAATCCGCAGGACATGTTCAGCACCGTGATGGACGTCTGGTATCCGGCCTGGCGCGCCGGCAACCACATCCCTCACCTGGGCGACGCCTTCGGCTACATGCAGCTCTTCTCGAACCGCTACTTCCTGTTGCTCGACCTGGTGGGCGGCTGAGCTACTGGCGCCGCTGCACGCGCTGCTTCTCGGGCGTATCCAGCTTCGGATCGTCCGCATAGCCGCGCAGGCTCGGTGAGCCGCCGCCGAGGCCCATCTCGCCGATGAACTCGCGCCCCTCGTCGCTGTCCGGCGGGTAATCCGCCTCGCGTCCCTTGCCCACCAGGCGCTCGCGCGCTTGATCGGTCAGATGCTTGTCGAAGCCCGAAGAATGCTTGCCGCTCATGCCGCTCTCCTTTCGCCGAAGGCATCATGGATCCGCGGCGAAAGCGGCGCAAGAAGCAATCGGCGCCTAGAACGAGAAGGTCCGCGACACCGAAACGGGCACGTCCAGCGGCACGCTCACGCCGGCGATCGAGAAGTCCAGATGGCTCGTGCCGCTCAGTGTGACGGTCGTCTGCCGGTTCTGGATTGCGCTGACGAGGGCGCTGGGCAGACCCGCGTAGGGCACCGAGACGGGCAACGTGAGCGTGCCGGTGGCATCGGGCCCGACCGAGAAGTTCTGGTTGAGGCTGCCCGTGCCGACCTGCGTGCCGTCGAGCGCGATCGCGTAGTCCAGCTTGTCGAGCTGCGCTGGAATCTGATTCGGATTGTTCACGCCGACGCCGAGCTGAAAGTTCGCTTTCGCGTCGGGGGTCAAAAAGGGCACGTCCGCGTTGACCAGCTTGAGCTGCTGCAACGAGAACTGCGCGTTCGCGATCGCCGCGCGCTGGGCCACCTCGCCGAGCAAGCCGCAGCCGACGAGCGAGAAGCAGCCGAGCGCGAGCAACAAGGGTTTGAGCGCCATGGGATCCTCCTTTGCCGTATGGACGCGCGACAGGCTCAGGAAGTTCCGTGGTGGGCTAGGCGCCCGCTTCCAGACGGCGATCGCGCATGGCCATCGCGGCCGTCACCGCCTTGAACGCGTTGATGCGCCCATAGCCGTACTCGGGATGGTACTCGCCGCCGCCCAGGCGATCGGCGGTCTTCTGCAGCAACGCCTTCACCTCGTGGGGACGCAAGCCGGGGCAGGCCGAGAGCACCAGCGCGGCCAGGCCGCTCACGTGCGGGGCCGCGGCGCTCGTGCCGCCGAAGGTGCCGTAATGGCGGCCATGGGCGCCCGGGAACGTCGTCAGCGCGCCGTCCGA
>DATNPP010000164.1:0-5948 GCA_036703175.1 Oscillatoriaceae cyanobacterium | reverse complement strand
GCGCGGCGCGCCGAAAGGCCTTGCCGACGCTTGAGGCGGCGCGCTCGGTTTGTGGTAGCATGCCCCAAAGAGAGGGCCGCGCATGTCCACCGAGCCAACCAAGATCTTCCAGGTCGCCCCGGCGGTCGAGGACTTCACCGTCTGGCCGTACCTGGACACGCTCTATCGCTGGATGGAGGCGCAGAGCTGGTACGCCGAGGAAATGCCCGAGGCCTGGCGGCGCTTTTCGGCCGGCGCGCCGAGCCCGAATCTGGACGATCCGGATCAGCATGATCGCCTGTTGCGCTTCTGGGCCTGGTTCGCGCTCGATCGCCCGCTCGCGGCCGGCGATCGCCCCATCGAGCGCTTCGTGAAGGGCTACGCGGACGATCTCACGGCCGAAGGCCGCGCGATCTACGAGCGCCTGACGCAGACGGTCTACGGCGTGTTCCGCGTGCAGCGCACGGTGCCGGGGCGGCTGGCCTTGTTCGAGGACATGGCGAGCGGCACGCGCTACGGCTTGCACGAGCGCGCGCTGACCGAGGAGCTGCAGCGCGGGGATCTGGTGATCGGCCGCCTCTACCCGTTCGGCGAGGCGTACGTGGCGGATCCCGACGTGCACATCGGGCACGTCAGCGAGGCGCCGCAGAATCATCGCATCGATCCGCTGGAGGCCGAGACGCGCTACTATGCCGACATGGTGCCGGCCAAGGGGCCGGTGCTCGACGTGCTCGACGCCCTGCTGCTGCAGGTGGACAGCCCGCTGACGGCCGACGACGTCTTCGACATGCTGCGCGACGCGAGCAGCCTCGAGGATCTCTTGCGCGAGCTCTACGGGACGCCGGTGTACCGCCTGCGCTACTTGCACATGCGCGATCGCAGTCTGCTCGACGAGCTGATGCAGGAGCTCTGGGAGACCTCGGGCCCGCTCGAGGAGGCGAATCTGCGCACCGAGGACGCCGCGGCGCTGACGCGCACGGTGCGCGCGGGCTTGCGGGCGATCGCCGAGGGCGATCAAGCGGGCCTCGAGGCGCTGCTCGATCCGCAGGGCTTTCTGCCGCTCTACCTGGAGCTGTTCGGCGTGGCGGGGCTGCAGCGCCTCGCCGACGTGACGGGCGGCGCGCCGGGGGCGGCGCTGCGCGCGCGGCATCAGCTGATGCCCAAAGACGGCGGCATCTTCACGCTTTTGGAGTGGGGCAAGGACACCGACAAGCATGCCGTGGGCGTCGTCTCGCACGCCACGCCGGACGGGCAATGGAAGCTCGTGGATCTTTCGCCGCCGGACGGCGCGACGCCCGCGATGCTGCGCGCCTACGAGCACGCGCGCGACCTGGGCTTCGTCGGGGAGCCGGCGGACGATGTGGAGGCGCGGCTGCGCGCGGCGATCGAGGAGGTGGGCTACTCGGTGCACGACACGATCGACCTGTTGCGATTGTGGCGAGAGTTCAAGGAGCTCGCCGAGCCCGATATCAGCCAGCCGTCCATCTGGGCGGCCGGCGTCGAGCTATTGGACAGCCGCTATCGCAACGAGAACCTCGAACTGAAGGTGCTCGCCCGCAGCCACGGCGTGATGCCGCGCGCGATCGAGGACGCCGCGGACGCGATCGACGCGGCGCTCCGCGCGCACGACGAGGCGCAGAAGTAAGCACGCGAGGCGGATTTACATTGCCCTCTCCCCCGGAGGGTGGGAGAGGGATGCCGAAGCCCTGTTCAGGGGCTGAGGCTGGGAGAGGGGGCGACCGCTTCCAAGCCGCACCCTGTGGCACTGGCGTGAATTTCCGCTGGCCTGGGGTCGCCCCCGCTCCCGATTGTCCCGCCTGGACGGCGGTCCAATATCCCTCTCCCACCCTCCGGGGGAGAGGGCAATGATTCGTCCCTACTCGAGTTGCGACAGCATCTTCGTGACGACCGAGGACGGGATCGCGAAGCCGATGCCCTGGGAGTCCTTGGCGATCGCCGAATTCACCCCCACCACGCGGCCGTCGTAGTCGATCAGCGGGCCGCCCGAGTTGCCGGGGTTGATCGCGGCGTCGGTCTGCAAAAACGAGACCGGGCTGTCGCCGATCGTGCGGCCCAGCGCGCTGATGATGCCGTTGCTCACGGAGTGCTCCAGGCCCAGCGGGCTGCCGATCGCGACCACGTTTTGCCCGACTTCGGGCTTGTGCGTCTCGAGCTGCAGCGTGGGCAGATTCTTGGCCTGCACGCGCACGATCGCGAGGTCGACCCGCGAATCGGCCGCGAGCACCTGGCCCTTGAGCTTGGTGCCGTCGGCGAAGGTCACGACCATGGCGGTGGCGCCTTGAATCACGTGATCGTTCGTGATGATGAGCCCGCCCGGATCGATCACGAAGCCCGACCCGATGCCGCGGCTCTCGCGCACCTCAGGCACCATCGGGCCGAAGGCCTGGCCGGAGAACGGATCGGTGAAGAGCGGGATGTTCACCTGCTCGCGGCTCACGGTGTCGATGTTCACGACGGCGGGGCCGACCGCGTGCACCAGATCCACGATCGTGTCGTCCGTGAGCGCATGCGCGCCGGCGCTCATGGGCACGCTCACGGGCGCGGCGACGGGTCTCGACGGGGTGGTCGCGAGCGTGGCGCCCACGTAACCGCCGGCGATCGCGGCGACGAAAACGGCGAGGACGAAAAGCGGCTGCTTCATGGCAGTTTCATCCTACGCCAGGCGCCGCGGGCTGTAAACCGGTCTGGTACAATGGAATCCCGCCCTCGCTCGCTTGCGACGGCCCGAAGGCGGTCGATCGGAGCTGCGAGCTCCCGGAAAGTGGTCCTGTCGATGGAACGCCTGCCCGAACACGGTCCGTGCTTCGTTTGCGGCACCGAGAATCCCAGCAGCATGGGCTTCGTTTTCTACCACGAGGGCTCGCGCCTGGTGGCCGAGGGCACGCTCACGCGCGCCCAGCAAGGACCGCCGGGCCATGCCCACGGCGGCAGCCTGGCCGCGATTCTCGACGAGGCCATGGGCTGGGTGCTCTGGCGCAACGGCTACAAGGTGGTCGCCGCGCACCTCGAGTTCGACTACCGGCATCCGACGCCGCTCGACGTGCCGTTGCGCGTCGAGGCGCAATTGGGCGAGAAGGGCAACCGCTCGATCCGCACGAGCGCCCAGCTGTTGCTGCCGGACGGCACGGTGACGGTCGAAGGCCGCGGCGTGTTCGTCGAGCTCGGCGACGAGTTCGTGCGCCGCTTCGGCGACTTCTGGGGGGCACCGCCGGTCGAGGAATAGCGGCGGCGTTACGCCTCGGCGTTCTCGATCGCGCCCAGCCGCCGCAGCACCGGCCAGCGCCAGGCGACCAGGCTCACGATGATCATGGTGCCGATGCCGCCGTAGAGCACGGCGCGCACCGGGCCCCACAGATGGGCCGTCAATCCGGACTCGAAGCCGCCCAGCTCGTTCGACGTTCCGATGAACACGCCCGTCACGGCCGAGACGCGGCCGCGCATGGCGTCCGGCGTCATCTGCTGCACGAGGTGCTGGCGAATCAGCATGCTCACCATGTCGAACGCGCCGGTCGCCGCGAGGGCGACGAAGCCCCAGTATAAATTGGGCGAGAGCGCGAAGCCGATCGTGGCGAGGCCGAAGCCCGCGACCATCCAGAGCAGCACCGGGCCGTTGCGGCGAATCGGCGGCCGATGCGAGACCACCAATCCCAATAGAAAGGAGCCCACGTACGGCGCCGCCGTGAGCCAGCCGAGCCCGGTGGGGCCGGCGTGGAAGATGTCCTTGGCGAAGACGGGCAACAGCGCCACCGCGCCGCCCAACAACACGGCGAACATGTCGAGCGTGATCGCCGCGAGCATCAGCGGCTCGCGCCAGACGAAATGCAGCCCGGCGATCACGTCGCCCCAACTCGGCGCGCTGCGCGGGCGCGGCGGCGGGCTGGGCACGCCGAGCAGCATCAGAACGAAGACGAAGCTCAACACCGCGCTCACCACGTAGACCGTGGTCGCCGCGTGGGTCTGCGCGATCAGCAAGCCGGCGATCGCCGGGCCCGCCATGTAGGCGAGCTGGCTGCCGCTGGTGGTCCAGTTGATCGCGCTGGGCAGCGCGTCCATCGGCACGATGCCCGGCAGCAGCGCCGAGCGCGCGGGGCTGTAGAAGGCCTGGGCCGTGCCCATCAAAAAGAGCAGCACGTAGTAGACGGCGAGCGGCCCGGACAGGGCCGCGTTGGCCGCGAAGCCGGCCGAGCAGAGCACCAGCAATCCGAAGGAGACGAGCACGATGCGGCGGCGATCGAACACGTCGACGGCGTGCCCGGCGAGCAGCGCCAGCAGCACGACCGGCACGAACTGCACCAATCCGACCCAGCCGAGCGCCAGCGCCGAGTGGGTGCGATCGTAGAGATCCCAGCCGATCGCCGTGGTGAGCATCGCCATGCCGAAATTGGCGCTGGTGTTGCCGATCCAGTAGCGCAAAAAGTGCGCCTGGCGAAAGAGCGCGTAGGAATCCGTGGACGTTTCGAGCGAGGCCATTGCGCGCCCAGTGTAGGGCTTCCGTGGTCCGCTGGCAAGCAAAACCCCCGACGCGCGGGCGTCGGGGGTGCGGAATGGCTTTGCGCTAGTCCAGGTAGAAGGTCGTGACGACCTTGTGGTTCTCCTGGGCGTATTTCACGGCTTCCTGCAGCGTGTGGCTGGTGTGGTAGAGGAAGCAGATCAGCTGCTGGCAGTTCTCGATGATCTCCTGGTTGCACATCTGCGAGGCCTGCGCCAGCGTGAGCAGGCGGCGTTCGGGATGCTCGCGGATCGTCGGCAGCGTGGAGAGCAGCTCCTGGCTCTCGGCCGGCTGCTGGGAGATCGTCTGGGGCAGGATCACGAGCAGGTTGCCCGGATTGGCGCGCGTCACGCCCTTGATCACCGCCGCGTTGGTGCCGCTCGCGCCCGAGGTCAGGATCTGGTTGCCCGTCAGCGAGAGCGCGTAGGCCAGCATTTCGATCAGCTGCTGGTGCGTGAGCGAGAGGTGGCGACTGCCCAGAATGGCGACCTTCTTGGATCCGGTGGCCTGGATGGTCTGCAGCTCTTGCATGAAGGCGTCGACGGAGAGCGGAATGTTAGAGACGTCCATTGAAGTCCGGATCCCCCCAGATTCTAGGCGATGTCGTGCTGGTACGGCAGCCCACTATACCATGAAAGCAAGGGTCCCGCAACGTGACAAGCCGCACAGCACGGCCTGTTTCTCGCTTTCGGCCAGCCGAGCATGCTTCCGGAACGCTCGGCTGTAAAATGCCGCCGAGGCCGATGCGCTGGACGTTCCGAGCGTCGCAGTTTATCATGGAGTGTTGACGCCTGGAGGATGCCTTGAGCCAAACCGCCGCCTTGAATCCGCTGCAGCAGCAGGCCGTTCGTCACGTGGAAGGGCCGCTGCTGATTCTCGCCGGCGCGGGATCGGGCAAGACGCGCGTGCTGACGCATCGCATCGCGCATCTGATCGAAACCGGCGCCGCGCGCCCGGACGAGATCCTGGCCGTCACGTTCACGAACAAGGCCGCGAGCGAGATGAAGGAGCGCCTCGAGCACCTGCTGGGCAGTGGCAACGCGGCGATGGGGCCGCTCTTCGCGCACAAGGCCTTCGGCGTGCGCGGCATGTGGGTGGGCACCTTCCACAGCATCTGCGGCAAGATCCTGCGCTTCGAGCTCGATCGCCTGCCGAACAGCGGCTATCGTTCCAACTTCGTGATCTTCGACGACACGGAGCAACTCGCCGTGGTCAAGGCGGGCATTCAGGCCCTCGGCCTCGACGACAAGCAGTACGCGCCGCGCGCGGTGCTTTCCAAGATCAGCCACGCCAAGAGCAACGCCATGAGCGTCGAGGCCTTCCACGAGGCGGCGCGCAGCTACCAGGCGCAAAACGTCGCACGGCTGTACGAGTATTACCAGCGTGAGCTCGTGCGCCAGAACGCGCTGGATTTCGACGACATGCTGTTGCTGACGGTGCGCCTGTTCGAGCGAGCGCC